>NZ_CZVS01000014.1:0-34662 GCF_001535985.1 Candidatus Kryptonium thompsonii
ACCAGTGAAGTCCCCGGTCAATCCGAAAAATCCAATATAGCTTGCTTTCCCATCGATTTCATAAGCATCAATCGGTTTGTCCAGTGCATCTATTTTTATTTTTGTTTTCTTTTTGCCAAAGTTTATGATTGTAATTCCTTTTACTCCTTCAACAAATGTCGGCACTACCATCGTTTTAGATTGCTTAAAATTCGCTCGCGCATAATAAAAAAGAGATGGACCATCACAATACATGGTTAAAACTTTAACCGTATCTATCCTTTGCCCTTTCGTATTATACTCGAAGTTTTGATAATTTTTCTCAACAATATAAGCTGATAGATTTTTAGAAAACCAATACTTAACACTTTGGTAATACTTTCGCTCGTTAAGCTCACTGTAATATCTTCTTGCCACAAATCTCGAATCAAAAATCGCCTCAAAGCTAGCATGGATATCAATAAATGGAACAGAATAAGAATCAACATTTACTCTAACCTTATAAAACTCAATTCCGTTTTCAATGAACTTATCAACAACCTTGAACCTTATTTGACCAAGCTTAAAGAAAAGATACTTGACCTCATAAATTAGTTCCTCGCCTACTTGAATGAACGATGTATTAAATGACTTATCGAATTTTTCAAATTCCTGTTGAGAAACTAATTGCGTAGTTATAAATGATATTGTGAAAATTAGGATAAAACTAAAACGCATGCTCTATTCACTAGAACCAGATGCTTTTCTTTGCGCTCTTCTTCTCGCTGCTAACTTCTCCTCAAGTTTTTCTTCAATTCGTTGCTGTGCTGAAATTATTCTCTCTTCAAGTATTTTTTGATACGCTATTACTTCACTGGTTTGTTGTTTGAGAACATCAATTATTGTTTTTAAATCATTTGCAGTTACATCAATTTTTCCAGTAGCGGTTTCAAAGCTATCAATTATATTTTTCTCAGCTGATTTTGTTAACTTTGAAAGATTTATCATTCCAAAGGCCACGCCAGCTGAAAGGATTATAACGATAATAAACCCAACCACGAGCGTTGCTTTGTTTGAACCAAGCTTTGAGATAATTTCATCAAATTTTGAACTGCTTTCATCAATTTTAGTGGAAACTTCCCTTACGCCCTGGTTTACTTCACCAATGGAGCGTTTTACATCGCTGATTTCGGTTCCAACGCTTGAAACTTTCTCATCAACTTTGGAAATGCGATTTCTTAAATCATAACTTTGCGTCTCAACTCTACTGACCCTTTTAGAGAGTTGCTCTGTCTCGGATGAAATTGTTGATATTTTTGAATCAATTTTTTCAATTTTTGATGACAGTTCTTCTCTTATTTGATTCACACTTTGATTTAACTTTTGTTCAAACTCTCCACGAATTTCGTCAACCTTTCCCTTAAATGAGTTATCCATAGCTTCGAGTTTTTTCATTACATCATCGACGGAATATTTCGTTGTCTGCTGTTGAGCCTGTGCGAAGATATTCATGGCAAGTGCAAAAATTAAAAATAGCGCTTGTAACAATTTCATTTTCTCACCGAAATTTATTTTTAAATAAACAGCTTCCGCCTAAAAGCGGAAGCTGTTAAACCTATTTACTGCTCGCTAAAAGTTTCTCCGCCTGCGGCATCAACTCAAGGGCTTTTTGAAATTGTTCATCAACTTCAAGCATTATCGGATACCAACCCTCATTCCTCCAAATGAATCTTGCTATATGCGCCTTTAAAATGGCTTTGATATATGCCATGTCTTTTTGATATTGCTCCTCATCCCATTTTATTCCTTTGGAAACGACGAAGTTTTTGAATTCATTGAGCATTTCATCCGTTATCTGGAAGTTTTTTCTAAAATATTCAAAGTTATTCGCATATTTAGCCCTTATTTCATTCCCTTTATTGTCCATGAAGTTTGAAATAAAGATGTAGAATAAATTTTGCCTTCTTATGTTGACAGAAAGATCAGTCAAAGTCTGAGTTTTCACGAAAAAGTCTGGTGCAATTCCGCCACCCCCATAAACAGGTCGGGATAAAATTTTTGTGTTGTAAGCTATTTTCACTGAATCTTTACCTTTGCCGGGATGTTCGGCTAATGCTGTATATTTCTTTCCTTCATATGGTTTCTGAATCAATCTTCCACTTGGGGTATAGTATCTCGCTGTCGTTAATCTGATTGCAGAACCATCGTTTAATGGAAATTGTCTTTGCACAAGCCCCTTACCAAATGTAGTATCACCAACCACAAGTCCTCTGTCCCAATCCTGTATCGCACCCGCAACGATTTCGCTTCCCGATGCTGAACCTTGATTAACAAGCACAATGACAGGGACATCTTCAAGAACTCCTTCTGATGTTGCATAAAATTCTTCATTGTATTCAGGAAGGCGTCCCTTTGTGTAAACTATCAATTTCCCCTTGGGGAGAAACTCATCCGCAAGCCTCACAGCTTCGGAAAGAAGTCCGCCGGGGTTATTCCTCAAGTCAAGGATAAGTTTCTTCATACCTTGAGACTTCAACTTTTGAACAGCCTCTTTAAACTCACGATCTGTCGTCTCAGAAAATCTATTTACGCTTATATAACCGACATCTTTTGATACCATCACAGCAACATCAACACTATAGATTGAAATTTTATCCCTTGTTATAACAAAATCAAGCAATTCCTTAACCCCGGGTCTTAGGATTGTAACCTTTACCTTCGTTCCCTTTGGACCACGAAGTTTCTTTATAACATCTTCATTTTTCAATCCTATCGCCGGTTCATCATCTATCTTGATTATTTTATCCCCAGCCATTATGCCAAGTTGTTCGCTCGGACCCCCAGCAATCGGTGAAACAACATTTATAGTATCATTAATGATCGTGAATTCAATGCCAATTCCTTCAAAGCTACCCCTTATATCTTCATTCACCCTTTCCATTGCTTTAGCGGGAATATATACCGAGTGCGGGTCAAGGACACCAAGCATTCCTTCTATGGCAGCTTCTACAAGTGTTTGCGTATCAACTTTATCGACATAATTTTTTCTCGTCAGATTCAAGACATCGTTAAGTTTCATTATCTGTATATAAACATCATCGGTTGAAAGCAAACTGTTTAGATTTGCCCCAATTACCACTCCAACAATAAGAGTAATTATTATAGTCAACGGCGAAAATTTTTGCCTAAACATTTTTTCTTTACCTCCTTTAATAATCTACTTTTATTTTGAGGTAAGTTAAAAAATTTTTTTCATTTTTTCCAATACCTAATCCAAGCACAATATCTTTCTTTATCTCCCAAATCAAATCGAAGCCGAATCTGAAGTTATTTTCAACGATTCCATCAAGAAATTTCACTTTTTCAGCGTCCCATATTCGATGTCCGAGATTGAAATCACCTCCAACATTTATTGTGTCAGAACCAGCTACAGGGTTTTTCCCATGCCTTATTTTTTCTCCAAAAATCGTCAATATCGCTCTTTTTGAGAGAAGATAAACAATTTTAATGAAAAAATCATCTGAATTTGGCCCAATTTGGTGTCCTAATAAAAAACCATTGTGCGTGTAATTGTTTTCATTAAACTTGTGAGAGTAAACATATGGCTCAATCCTTGTGTATTCAAATATAAGATCAGCGTCTTTTACAAAATCGGCGAAATAAAATCCAACTTGATAACCAAGTTCGTTGCCATACCAGCCAGTGCCAATAGTTGGAAAGTTTATATCGTCAATTAAAACTGTTCCGTAAATTTGAAAATTTTTAAAAATGTTTGATTTGAAATCAAAACCAAGAAGTGTATTATCTCTATCTTGGAGCGAATGTTCGGCAGATTTGTAAAAGTTGATTGGATTAAGATAGGCAAGTTCTGGGAAACGCTTCGTGTAGATAACACCTTCCCAAACTCCGAAGTTGAACTTGTCCCAAAAGTTAAAATTTAACCTATGGGTTGCAAGATATTTTGAATTTATAACTGTCATATTACCTGCGATGGTGTCTGGAATTATAAACTTTGCACCGAGAAGCCATGAGTGGAGAAAATCGTAAGATACACCTTTGTATTTAAATCGAATTTTTAAGAAATCGAAAACTGGTGAAGTTTGCGAGACGAAAAGCTTGCCAGAAAATCCATAGCCCTGCGTTATCAATTCTCTGCCAAGTTGAAAACTCAAATGGTTTGTTTGATACTTTATGTATGCTTCGGTAAAGTCAAAGTTAACCGAGCCTTGCTCGTTAAATTTATAATTTTGCTTTAATCTTAAATCTTCAAGCGCCAGTTCTTTACTCCCAAAGGATTGTCCGTCTGTTGATTGAATGTAAAATCCAAGTTTACCACCGTATGTTCCCCTTAATCTTCCGCCAATTTCAGCTAAAGCGACCTTTGAATTTTTCGCAAACCTTACATCAAGGTTAAAAAGTAAATCGGCGAAGAAATTAATGTTTGAATCTCTATAAGCGTAAAGATATTTCGCTTTGTCCGAAAAAATTCCATCTTTGAATTTAAATCCATCGTTCAAGATCGATGTTTCAAAAAAATTTTCACTTTTCAATTCATTTTCAAACTCGATCATCAAGAGTTCAAGATATCCTTGTTCCTTTGTGCTTAACTTGTCACGCTTTGAGTAAATCTCTTTTAGAAAATTTGCAACCTCGCTTCTTGAGATCGGCAGGGAAGCGTCATCAAAATTTTTAATTATGCCCCTTACCTCCATTCTTTTTAAAAAGGCGTATACGCTGTGCGAGACAGGAACATTTTCAACTTGTGAGAAGATATTGGCTGAAAAAATAAAAAGAATTAAAAAAAACTTTTTCATCTTACCATATCCCACTTGCTTGAGATCGACTTTTTAAATAAGATAATTGAAACGGAGTTAAAAAACCACAAAGCAATGGTTCGCAGGTAGCCGTATTTTCTATATCTTCTCGGCGATTCATAGATTTTAACTCCGTAAACATTTATTATCTTCCCAAGGCGACGAAGTCGCACATACAGTTCGAAATCTTCACCAGCCACGAGTTTATCATTGTATCCATTTATGCTGAAGAAAACTTCTCTTTTTACAACATTACATTCACCTCTTCCCATTCCAAGCCCTATGACATTTAAAAGCGCAAAAAATTTATTTAGAAACCAGTGAAATATTTTGTCTTTAAATGTTTCCTCTTCGGGGTAAACTTCAACTTCAAAAGAGAGAGCAACCACTTGTGGCATTTTCATCAGATTATTGCATAATTTGAAAAATGTATCAATATCACTTATTCTTGCATCTGCATTTAAAAAAACAAGTATCTCTCCATTTGAGTTTAAAGCCCCAAGATTTCTTCCACTTGCAATGGTTTGTTTTTCCCCTAATTCATTTAAAACAATTTTATCGGCGAATCTTTTAGCTATTTCAATTGTATTATCTGTGCTTCCCCCGTCGCTTATTATAACTTCAACATCGTAATTTTGTTTCACTTCATTTGTGAATGTTTTTTCTGCCCAAAGGAGTGTTCTTTCTTCGTTTAGGGTTGGGATTATAACGGAAAATCGTTTCATTAGGGGCTTGGGATGTTTAACTTTTTGGCACTTCTATAAAAAATAGGGGGCGAAAGTCGCCCCCAAAGAATTAATTACAAGCTTTTTAACTCTTCAACGAATAAATCCATTTCTTTCTTTGTTCTTTTCTCGGTCACAGCAATTAACAAGCCGTCCCCATAGCCAGAAAACTTTGATAAGTCAATTCCAGGTAGAATTTTTTTAGCCTGTAACTTTTCTTTGATCTTGGATGCAGGAATAGGAGTTTGAACGACAAATTCCTTGAAGAACGGTTGATTATATTTCAGTTTAAAGCCATCGATTTTTGAAATTTGTTCAGCAAGATAATGACTCTTTTGGAGACAAAGGGTTGCAACTTCCCTCAATCCTTGTTTTCCCATCAAAGCCATATAAACTGTCGCAGCGAGCATCATCAAGCCTTGGTTTGTGCAGATATTTGAAGTTGCCTTTTCTCTTCTTATATGCTGTTCTCTAGTTTGAAGTGTAAGGGTAAAACCACGCTCACCATTTCTATCGATTGTAACTCCAGAAAGTCGTCCTGGAATTTTTCTGATTAAAAACTCTTTTGTAGCGAAAATACCAAGATATGGGCCACCGAAACTTAGTGGAATTCCAAGCGATTGTCCCTCGCCAATGACTATATCTGCACCATATTCGCCTGGTGGAACTAAAATTCCAAGCGAAATTGGATCAATCGCAACTATGAACAAAGCTCCCTTGCTATGTGTGAGTTTTTCAATCTCAAACACATCTTCAATATTTCCAAAGAAATTTGGCTGCTGAACAACAACGCAAGCTGTTTGATCTGTTATTTTAGCTTTTAAATCATCAATATCGCAAACGCCTGAATCAAATTTAGTTAGTTTAACATTTGCTCTTCTTGGGTGTGTATAGGTTCGAACTACAGTTAAATAATTTGGGTTAACTGGTCCAGCGATGACAACCTCATTTCTTCCAGTATAACCAAGCGCAAGTAAAACTGCTTCCGCAAGTGCACTTCCACCATCATACATAGAGGCGTTTGCAACATCCATTCCAGTCAACCTGCAGATCATGCTTTGATATTCATAGATCGCTTGAAGCGTTCCCTGACTTACTTCGGCTTGATACGGAGTATAAGCGGTGTAAAATTCAGATCTACTTATTATTGTGAAAACAGCAGATGGTATGAAGTGATCATATGCTCCACCGCCAAGAAATGAAATTGCGTGATTTAAGTCAAGATTTTTTTCGGATATGCTTTGAAGTTCTTTTAAAACTTCATATTCAGAGAGAGGCTCGGGAAGTTTTAAATCTTCCTTTAATCTTATCTCTTCAGGTATATCTGAGATCAATTCCTCAAATGATGAAACGCCGATTGCCTTTAGCATTTCTTGCCTATCTTCATCGGTATTTGGAACGAAGCCCATTTTATGTGCTCCCTTAAATTTTAAAGTTTTTACTTGCCTATAAGTTTTCGGTAATCTTCCGCAGAGAGAAGATTGTTAAGTTCGTTTAGATCCTTGATTTTAATTTTGATTATCCAGCCTTCACCATAAGGATCCTTGTTAATTAGTTCGGGTGAGCTTTTCAGCTTTTCATTTACTTCAATTATTTCGCCTGAAACAGGTGCAAAAAGATCAGCAACTGTTTTTACAGCTTCGATTGTTCCAAATGATTCAAGTTGTTTTACAACTTTTCCAATTTGTGGAAGTTCAACATATACAATATCACCAAGTTCACTTTGAGCATACTCTGTTATCCCAACAACGCCAATGGAGTTATCTTCAACCCTTATCCATTCATGTTCTTTTGTGTACTTTAGGTTTTCTGGGAATTGCATGGCTTTCTCCTTTTTAGGTTTTAATCATTCATATTAAATTTAAGGTCGACAAATTTTGTATCGTAGTCAACCCCACTTCTAAATTCGGGTGAATTTAAAAGTTTTATATGAAATGGAATTGTCGTATGTATACCCTCGATTACGAACTCTTCAAGTGCCCTCAACATTCTTGCAATCGCTTCGTCCCTTGTTCTCCCATGGGCAATTAATTTTGCTATCAACGAGTCATAGTAAGGTGGGACAACATAATCCTGATAGATATGTGAATCTACTCTAATGCCAAAACCGCCGGGGAAGTGAAGTCCAGTTATTTTTCCAGGCGAGGGCCTGAATCCGTTGTACGAGTCTTCCGCATTTATTCTGCATTCGATGGCGTGCCCGTTGGGTTTTAATTGCCTTTGTTTTATGTTAAGTTTTTCACCTGCTGCAATTCTAATTTGTTCTCTTACTATATCTATACCATAGACCATTTCTGTCACCGGATGCTCAACTTGAATTCGGGTGTTCATTTCCATGAAGTAAAAGTTTCCATTCTTGTCGACAAGAAATTCAATTGTTCCAGCGTTTCTATATTTAACGCTTTTTGCTCCTTTTACAGCTGCCTGGCCCATCGCTTCGCGAAGCCCAGGAGTTACAATCGGAGATGGTGATTCCTCTACTAATTTTTGATGCCTTCTTTGAATTGAGCAGTCCCTTTCCCCAAGATGTATTACATTGCCGTATTCATCCGCAAGGATTTGAATTTCGATATGCCTCGGTCTTTCAATGAATTTTTCAATATAAACTGCTGGATTTCCAAAAGCAGCTTCCGCTTCTGCTCTTGCTGTTTGCCATGCGTTTTCAAGTTCGCTTTCATCGTTTACCATTCTCATACCTTTTCCACCGCCACCTGCAGCAGCTTTCAGCATTATTGGATAGCCGATCTCATTTGCAATTTCTCTCGCTTCTTCTAATGTTTCAACAACACCATCACTTCCAGGAATCACAGGAACCCCTGCCTTTCTCATTGTTTCTTTCGCCAATGCCTTATCACCCATCGCTTCAATTGCATCTGGCGTCGGACCGATGAACTTTATCCCCGATGATTCGCAAATTTCAGCAAACATCGCATTTTCAGCTAAAAAACCATAACCTGGGTGAATTGCCTCGGCGTTTGTTATCTCAGCTGCTGCAATTATCCTTGGAATGTTAAGATAACTATCCTTGCTTGGTCCTGGACCTATACAAACTGCTTCATCTGCAAATCTAACGTGGAGGGAGTATCTATCTGCTTCGGAATAAACCGCAACTGTCTTTATGCCAAGCTCTTTGCAGGTTCTGATGATCCTTAAAGCTATTTCACCTCTATTGGCGATTAAAATCTTTTTAAACAATTTTTCCCATAAAATTTTTTTCTTTAATCGAGAAGCTCGATGAGGAAGAGAGGCTGGCCATATTCAACGGGTTGAGCGTTCTCAACAAGGATTTTGGCAACTATGCCGTGGACATCAGATTCAATTTCATTCATAAGTTTCATCGCTTCAACTATACAGAGAACTGTTCCAGGGAAAACCTCATCGCCAACTTTAACATACGGCTCTGCATCTGGAGCGGGCGCTCGGTAAAATGTTCCAACTATTGGAGATTTTATCTCATGATATTTTTTACCTTTTTCAACAACTGGAACCTCCGTTGCACCAGCGCCTTTTTCTTCTTTTGGAGCTTCAACTTTGGTTTCAGGGGTTTGAACTTGAGGTATAGTCATAGGTTGCTGAACTGCTCCAATCGGTGGATAAAATGGAAACGGAATTGGAATAAAGTTCGGGAATGAGTTCGTGCTGGATTGTGCAACGGTCTCACCCTTACGGTTTTTGCTTATCCTTAGCCTTGAACCCTCGATCTCTATTTCAACTTCTTCAACACCGCTTTCGTCAACCGCTTTAATGAGTTCTTTAATATAATTTAAATCCATCTTTGTTTAGTTCTCCTTTTATTTTACTCTTTCAACATATTCGCCTGTTCTTGTGTCAACCCTAATTTTTTCGCCCTGCTCAATGAACAATGGAACATTTATAACAGCACCAGTTTCAAGCTTCGCTGGCTTCATTACATTTGTTACAGTGTCCCCCTTAATTCCAGGCTCTGTTTCAACAACTTCAAGTTCAACAAAGGTTGGAAGCTGAATTCCAAGGATTTGGTCACCGTCGAATAAAATATCAACAGTTTCATTTTCCTTCATGAACAAAGCGTTATCCCCAACAAGATCAGACGGAACATGGATTTGATCAAATGTTTCAAGATCCATAAAAACAAATTCATCCCCATCTTTATACAAAAATTGAAATTTTCTAAAATCGAGCCTCACTATTTCAATTTCTTCACCTGAATCAAAAGTTTCCTCTAAAATCCTTCCTGTCTTGACATCTTTAAGTTTAACCCTTACAAATGCACCACCACGACCTCTCTTGACGTGCTGAAAATCAATAATTGTGTAGACTTTACCGTTATATCTTATGTTCAAACCATTCCTAATATCAGCAGTTGTAGCCATAATTTCTTAAGTTTTGTTTCGGATATGCTTTGAAAATATAAATAAAACCCCTAACAAAAGCAAGAATCAAGGCTTTAAAGCGCAAAACAGCTAAAATTTCGTTGATTGTTTTCAGAAAATTCTTAAATTATATTAAAATTTTGGCTGTCGATTTTAAATGCACGAACTTTCCATTGCACAAAGTATTATTGAAATTGCTGAGAATATCGCAAGGGAAAATGATTCAAAAGCAGTTAAAAAAATTAAAGTTCAAATCGGAGAGTTTTCTGGTGTGGTAAAAGAAGCATTGGAGTTTTCTTTTGATATAGCGAAAGTTGGGACAATTGCTGAAAACGCTGAACTTGAGATTGAAATAGTTAAGTTTAAGTCAATCTGCAATTTCTGTGGATTTGTTCTTGAAACAATGAATGATTTTAATTTATTTTGTCCCAATTGCTCCGAACCGATGAGCATTATCTCGGGCAGGGAGATGAGAGTTGAATATATCGAAATTGAGTAGATAAAAATAAATTTGGGGCTTGCAATGCACAAAATTGATGTCGGCACGAAAATTCTTCAAGCGAATGAGGAAATAGCCTTGGAGAACAAAGAACTATTTAGAAAATGGGGAGTTTTCACGGTAAATTTGATGTCAGCCCCTGGTGCTGGGAAAACATCTGTTCTTGAAGTGATGATCAAACATCTTAAGGATGATCTTGCTATTGCAGTAATTGAGGGGGACTTGCAAACGACGGTTGATGCCGATAGGATAAAAGCATTGGGTGTTCCTGCGTATCAGATAACAACTGGTAATGTCTGCCATCTTGATGCTCGTATGGTTCATAACGTGCTTCATGAGTTTAAAGTTGATGGATTTGACATACTTTTTATTGAAAATGTTGGAAATCTCGTTTGTCCAGCCGAGTTTTACCTTGGTGAGGATTTGAGGGTTATGGTTTATAGCGTTGTTGAAGGGGCAGAAAAACCTAAAAAATATCCGCTTATGTTTCATGAAGTTGAGGTTGTCCTGTTAAATAAAATTGATCTTTTACCATACGCTGGGGTTGAATTAAAAGAACTTGAAAAAAATGTTCTTGAAGTGAATCCAAATGCAAAGATTTTCCCAATTTCATGTAAAACTGGCGAAGGGATTGAAAGTTGGATAAATTGGTTTAAAAACAGGGTTGAAAAATTCAAGGAAAATGTTAAAAGCTCAAAAGATTTACATTGAGGGAATTGTCCAAGGAGTTGGATTTAGGCCATTTATTTTTAAGCTTGCGAATGAGTTTAATTTGAAGGGTTATATTTATAACGATACGAATGGTGTCTATATTGAGGTTGAAGGCGAAGAGGAAGCAGTAAATGAGTTTATAAAGGAAATCCCTAAAAAAGCCCCGCCACTTTCGTTAATCGAAAAAATAGTTTGTGAGCCTTCTGAGGTAAAGGGTTATAAAGAGTTCTTCATCGAGAAGAGCAAAGAAGGTGAGGAAAAGTTCGTTTTAATTTCGCCCGATGTCTCAACATGCGAGGATTGTCTTAGAGAACTTTTTGATCCCGCCGATAGAAGGTTTAGATATCCGTTTATAAACTGCACAAATTGTGGTCCAAGATTTACTATTATAATCGATGTGCCTTACGATAGACCGAAGACGACGATGTCAGTTTTTAAGATGTGCGATAAATGTGAACACGAATATCATGATCCTTCAAACCGAAGGTTTCATGCCCAGCCCAATGCCTGTCCTGTTTGTGGTCCCCAAATTAAACTTCTTGACAAAAATCTGGATGAGGTAAATTGTGATGATGTTATAAAAGAAACTTCGAAAATTTTACGCGATGGTTTTATAGTCGCAATAAAAGGACTTGGCGGTTATCACCTGGCTTGCGACGCTTTGAATAATGAAGTGGTCGCTGAATTAAGAAAAAGAAAATTGAGGATCGAAAAACCGTTTGCAATTATGATCCCAAGCGTTGAATGGCTTGATAAAATTTGTGAATACGACGAAAGCGAGATAAAACTTTTAACATCAATTCAACGCCCAATCGTTTTGATGAAAAAGAAGAAAAATTGCCCCATAGCTTATGAAGTAGCACCGCGAAATTCTTATCTTGGGGTTATGTTGCCATATACTCCGCTTCATCATCTTCTTTTGAAGGAGGTAAATATTCCCCTTGTCATGACAAGTGGAAATTTGACCGAAGAACCGATAGCGTATAAAGATGATGATGCTTTTGAAAGGTTGCGAAATATAGCTGACTTTTTCCTTGTTCATAATAGGGAGATCCACATACGCTGTGATGATTCGGTTGCAGCTGTGATTTCTGGGAAGCCGACGATGATAAGGCGTTCGCGTGGATATGTACCTTATCCAATTAGAATACCGTTTGAAGCAAAGGAACATGTTTTGGCTGTGGGCGGGCATCTAAAAAATACTTTTTGTTTTTTGAAGAGAAGGTATGCTTTTTTAAGCCATCATATAGGTGACCTTGAGAATTGGGCTACCTTAAAATCATTAATTGAGGGAGTTGAACATTTTAAAAAACTTTTTGATTTAAATCCCAAAATCCTTGCGTACGATATGCATCCGGAGTATCTCTCCACTAAATACGCTCTTGAGCTTGACATCCCGATTAAAGTCCCAGTTCAACATCATCATGCACATGTCGTTAGCTGTATGGCAGAGAATAATTTATCTGAACCTGTGATTGGGGTTGCATTTGATGGAACAGGCTTTGGAATTGATGGCAAGATATGGGGTGGAGAGTTTTTAATTGCTGAACTTTCAAAGTTTGAGAGATTTGCTCACTTTGAATATGTCCCACTTCCGGGAGGCGAAGTTTCAATAAAAGAGCCATGGAGGATGGCGGTTTCATATCTTTATCACACATTTGGGCATGATTTTGTAAACATTGAAATTCCATTTGTTAAAAATTTATTTGAGGAAAGAGAAAACAAACTTAAGATTCTTTTGCAAATCATAGATAAAAAAATCAACTCACCTTTTACTTCCGCTGTTGGAAGGTTGTTTGATGCGATTTCTGCGCTTTGTCAGGTTAGATTAAATGTTAACTATGAAGCTCAAGCAGCGATGGAATTTCAA
Source organism: Candidatus Kryptonium thompsonii (assembly GCF_001535985.1). NCBI lineage: Bacteria > Pseudomonadati > Candidatus Kryptoniota > Candidatus Kryptonium > Candidatus Kryptonium thompsonii. Next base: position 12,930 of record NZ_CZVS01000014.1, read on the forward strand.
ATGCTTGCCGATGAAAATGAAGACGGATATTACTGGTTTGAAATTAATGATGGTTCAAAGCCATTAGTGGTGAACTTTAAACCGTGCGTTGAACAAATTGTTGAAGACCTTGCCAATGGTGTGCCAATTCCCAAAATCTCTGGAAAATTTCACAACACAATTGCGAACACAATTTGTGAAGTTTCACGCAGAGCAAGGGTTGAAACGGGGTTAAATAAGGTCGTCTTAAGTGGTGGGGTTTTCCAAAATTCTCTGCTTGTGGAAAAGACAGTTTTAAAACTCACCAAACTTGGTTTTGAAGTTTACACCCATTCAAAGGTTCCGCCGAACGATGGGGGGTTATCGCTTGGACAAGCAGTGGTAGCTTTGTTCAGTGTCGTTTAGAAATTTTCTTTCCTTAACCATTCGATGTAGGAAATCAAGTAATTTATTTCATTTTCGCTTAAAACATTTTTATAAGCGGGCATTTTGACAATCTGATTTTTAAGAAATATATTTGCAATTGGATTCTTTTCAAGTCGTTTTATCTTTCCGTCCAATATCCACTCTTTAAGTTCATTTTCATCTTTGACGAGGTCTTTGAAGTCCTTCCCATCCCACCCAGGTATATAACCTTTGAATGAACCTTTATTTGGCATACCGCCCATACCGTAGGGACCGTGGCAGCCGAAGCAACCCAAATTTTTCGCTATCTCATAGCCAACCTTTGCGCTGTCGTTATCTATCTCGATCAATTCCATAACCGCATTAAGGTAGGAAATCAAATAGTTTAGTTCCTTTTCAGAAATAATTTTTTCGTATGCTGGCATTTTTATAATCCCGCCGTGCTCGGTGTTTTGCAATCTTTTAGGCTTTCCGTAGAGAATCCATTCTTTTAACTCATCTTCACTTAGAATAAACATCATCGCTGTTCCACCTTGCCATGATGGGATTTCGTGATAGCGATATTTAGGGTTCTGTATGCCTCCTTGTCCTTCAAAACCGTGACAATTGAAACAACCATATTTGAGGGCAACTTCTCTACCTTTCCATACCGATGTATGATTAGGGGAAGTTATGATGAGCCAGGAAATGATCAGTATAAATACAATGGCGAATATAATCAGCAACCAAATGCTTCGTTTCATCCTCCATTTTATTTTATTATTAAAAAGGGCAGGCTGAAAACCTGCCCGTTATAAGAATTACTTTGCTGGTTCAACAGATTCAATTACAACCCCAGGCAAACCACCACGCTGATATAAGACACCTGTTATCGTCACTTTTTCAGCTGCATAATTTTTTAACTTTTCATACGGCTCTGACTTTGAATGGTTTTCAACTATGAGATATACTTTCCCATCATCTGTTAAAATTCCAATCGGTGCACCCCCTTTAATGCACATGTCCGCACATTTTTTATGCTCAGCCCCTTTTTTTTCTCCAGCAATATAGCAAGCAAGATCGAGAACCTCACCTTTAAAGGTTACCTTCTTAGTCTCAGTTTTCTGCTGGGCTGGAAGAGATGAAAAGAAAAAGATGGTGATCAAAGGAATAAGAAGACTAAAAAAGAATTTCGCTAACCGCATCGTAGCACCTCCAAGTTTTGTTGTTAAATTCGGCTTACAATTTCTAACAAATTGATGCGGTTTAGAGTTTCTTGAATTTTTGAAAATCAGCTCCACAGCATGTAAATTTAATAAAAAATTCAGTTTTCAATGGCACGCAAACTTTACTATAGCGACAGTTATACCACGCAATTTAGAGCAAGGGTGATAGATGTTAAAAATCATAATGGACAAACCGCTGTCATACTTGATGAGACTTATTTTTATCCAACATCAGGGGGACAAGAGCATGACACTGGACTAATTGATAACGCAAGGGTTATTGATGTTATAGAGTCAGAAGATGGTGAAATTTTACACATAATTGACGGAAACTTGTCCCATGGTGAAGTCGAGTGTCAAATTGATTGGGATAGAAGATTCTCAAATATGCAACAACATACAGGTCAGCATATACTCTCAAGGGCTTTTGAGGTTTTGCTAAATTGCGAAACTATATCATCAAGACTTGGGGACGATGTTGGAACGATTGATCTTGACATTGAAAAGTTAGATTATGATAAAGTTCACGAAGTTGAATTTCTGGCTAATCAAATTGTTTGGGAAAACAGAGAGGTTAAAATTCATTTTGTCAATGATTCAGAAATTACAAAATTTCCGTTGAGAAAACCGCCAAAGGTATCTGGCACGATTAGAATTATTGAGGTAAGCGATTTTGATTACTCCCCTTGTGGTGGAACGCATGTTTCAAGGACTGGCGAAATAGGGTTGATAAAAGTTAAAAGGTGGGAAAGAGTCAAGGGCGGATTAACAAGGGTTGAATTTGTCTGTGGTGTAAGGGCGTTAAGGGATTATCAGATAAAAAATAAAGTTTCAAATGAGCTTGTCGCACTTTTAAGTGTTCGTGATTTGGAACTCGTCGAGCAAGTAAATAAAATTCTTGAGGCGCAGAAGGAAAAACAAAGGTTGATAAATTTCCTGACTGAAAAATTAATTGAGTTCGAAGCTGAGAGATTGATTCGGGATTCGGAAAAGGTGAACGGGGTAAATTTTGTCAGCGTAAGTTTTGAAAATAGAAACATTGATGAGTTAAAAATTTTGGCTCGCAAGTTAATCCAAAATCCCAAAACCATTTCTGTTCTTGCTTCCAAATTTGGCGGTGCAAATTTTATAATGGCAAGGTCAAGCGATGTTGAAATAAATTTAAGAGAGATTTTGAACGAGATTTTAAACTCGACTGGCGGTAGAGGTGGTGGGAAAGATGATTTTGTTCAATTTGGTGGATCTTTAGAAAAGTTTGAAGAGATGTTCAAAATTAGCGTTGATAGATTGAAAACAAAAATTTCTTGAAGAGCCATGTCTGGGGATTATGTTTGCGCACATATAATCGTTAAAGGTCTTGTTCAAGGTGTCGGGTTTAGATGGTTCGTCCAAAAGCACGCTAATCATCTCGGACTAAAAGGATGGACAAGAAATCTAAGCAATGGAGATGTCGAGATTGAAGTTGAGGGTGAACGCTCGCTTGTTGAAGAGCTGATAAAACTTGTAAAAGTTGGACCAAGGTATGCGCAGGTTGAAGATGTCCAAATAACTTGGAAACCTTACGAGGCTAAATATAAATCTTTTGAAATAAAGGGTTGGCTTTGATCTTGAGGATTGGAATTGGTTATGACATACATCCGCTCGTTGAAGGTCGAAAACTTTACATTGGTGGAGTTGAAATTCCATCTAACAAGGGCTCACTTGGACATTCCGATGGCGATGTGTTGATCCATGCAATTTGCGATGCTTTGCTCGGTGCTTTGGGGTTTGGAAACATTGGGGAGTTATTTCCAGATACAGATGAAAAATATAAAAATGCGAGAAGCGAGATTTTTCTTAAAGATGTTAAAAAAATACTTGATGAAAAAAATTTTGAAATAGTAAACATCGACTCAACCGTGATACTTGAGGAGGTCAAACTTTCTCCATTCGTTGGAGAGATGAAAAAGAAAATATCTTCGATTTTGGAGATCCCTTTTGATAAGATTTCCATCAAACCGAAGAGAAACGAGAAGTTTGATGCGATAGGGAAGGGAGACGCTCTTGCGTGTTTTGCTGTTGTTCTAATAAAATCAAAAGTAAGCGAGTAATGGAGACAAAACAGATTCTGGATTTCATTTTAAGCGTTGACAATGTATGGATTTATCTTGTGATTTTTTTCTTCGCTTATGTTGAAAATGTCTTTCCGCCTTCGCCGAGCGATGTTATCGTTGTTTTTTGCGCTTCTTTGTCAGGGCTTGGAAAAACTGATTTTACTCTCACTCTTATTTCCGCTGTTTTGGGTAGCACGCTTGGATTCATAACTATGTACTTCATCGGCGATAAATTTGGTGATGAGATAATCGAAAAGGGGAAAATCAAGTTCATAAATCCTGAAAATGTGAAGAAGGTGGAGGTACTTTTTTCAAAATATGGATACTTTCTCATTGTTATAAACAGGTTTCTCGCGGGGACGAGGGCTTTCGTTGCGTTTTTTGCTGGACTTGGGGAATATGATTTGAAAAAATCAATTTTGCTTTCTTTTATCAGCGCTTCTCTATGGTATCTAATCCTTGTGACAAGTGGCAAAATTTTAGGAGAGAATTGGCATTTGATAGCTGATGTAATTTCAGGTTATAGTAAGGTTGTAACTGCAATACTTACGCTTGTTGTGATCGTTTTTGTCTTGAGAAGTTTTTTGAAAAGTAAAAAAAGAAAACCTTGATTCAAGAACTTTTGCAAATCGATAAAGCACTTTTCTATTTTTTCAATGTTAAAATTGCGAATCCTGTTTTCGACATTTTAATGCCATTTATAACTAAAGATGTAAACTTGAGAATTTTCCTTGTTCTTATCTGGATTGGACTTTTAATTTTCGGGGGCAAGAACGGAAGAATAGTTGCAATTCTTTTAATCCCAGCAATTGCGATAAGCGACCAATTGAGCAGTCATATCATAAAACCATTGGTCAGCAGGATAAGACCATGTCATGAGCTTGAAGGTGTGAGGTTGCTTGTTGGGTGTGGAAGTGGTTTGTCTTTTCCATCAAGTCATGCGGTTAATAGTTTCACTGTTGCAACTTTAATATCAAGATTTTACAAAAAACACGCTGTATACCTTTTCTCTTTTTCTTTTCTTGTTTCGTTTTCAAGAATTTATGTCGGGGTTCATTATCCAGCCGATGTCGTTGCTGGGATGGTAATTGGCTTAATTGTTGGATTTAGTGTGGTTTATCTTTGGATTTATGGAAGCGAACTTTACAAAAATAAATTCAGCGCTGGAGTTGAAAAAGGAAAAAATTTTTAACGAGAAATTTTGGCTCTCATTTGCAACTGGAATTTTGCTTTCACTTTCATTTCCACCGTTAAAGACAGGTTTTTTTGCGATGGTTGGATTTGTCCCACTTTTGTTTTTGATCGATAAGATTGAGAATTACAAGCAACTTTTTATCTACTCTTATTTTTCCTTTTTCTTTTTCAACCTGTTCACTCTTTATTGGGTTGGTGGATGGTCGAAGGAAGCAGATCCATTTTTGATGGTTGGATGTGTGCTTTTAATTTTGTTTCATCCAATCCTTTTCTTTCTCCCGATATGGTTTTATATGTTCGTTAAAAGAAAAATCGGCGGTAAAGTTCATCTTTTCATTTTCCCATTTGTCTATGTTCTTTTTGAATATTTTCGCTCGATAACTGAATTAGCCTTTCCATGGTTAACGCTTGGGAACACACAAACATATTTTATCGAAAAGATTCAATTTATCGAATTTACGGGCGTTTATGGGCTATCTTTTTTAATTCTTGTTGTGAATGTTTTCTTTTATCTTGCGATTAAGGAAATTTTCGCTTGCAGAAAAATTCTTTCTAAAAATGTTTTGATCTATCTACTTTCGGGCATTTTGATTTACATCGCACCTGATTTCTATGGGATGTTTGTTTTGAAGAATTCCGAAAAATCTTCTTCTAAAATACTTAAAGTTGGTTTGATTCAACCAGACTTAAATCCGTGGTTGAAGTGGGAGGGGACGCTCGGTGAACAGCTTGAGCTTTACATGGGCATGACAAGAGAAATAATTAAAGCTGATCCAGATGTTGAATTAGTTGTCTATCCAGAGACGGCGATAACTTATTATTTTCTTCTTTCGCCGTATCGTTATTACTTTAACTGGTTTAAAAGTTGGATCGACAGTCTAAATGTGGCTATATTGACGGGTTTTCCAGATGCTAAGTTTTATGAGAATCCTTCAGATGCCCCACCGAGCAGTCATCTCATAAAAGAAACGGGTCAAAGATACGATGCGTTTAATGCGATGGGTTTATTTCTACCAAACTCGAATAGAATTCAAAAATATGCAAAAATGATACTTGTCCCATTTGTGGAGCGTTTACCTTATGCGGATACATTTCATTTTTTGATTGAGCCGTTACAGTGGGGCGTTGGGATAAGCAATTGGGCGAAGGGGAAGGATACAACAGTTTTTGAAATGAGAAGAAGAAACGGTGAACTTGTTAAATTTTCAGGTGTGGTTTGTTATGAATCAATTTATCCATCGCTTGTCCGTGAGTTTGTGAAAAGAGATGCACAATTTCTCGTCGTCATCACAAATGACAGTTGGTATGGAAATACATCTGGACCGTATCAGCACTTTCAATATTCAATTTTGAGGGCGGTTGAGAATAGAAGAAGCATAGTAAGGTGTGCAAATGGTGGGATATCGGGCTTTATCGACCCATATGGTAGAGTTCAAAAGAAAACAAAATTTCATGAGAGAACACAAATCGCTGATGCGATAAAGTTAAACGACGAAAAGACTTTTTACACGAAACATGGGGATATAATAGTTTACATTTCGTTCTATTTAACAATTTTTGTTTTTGCCTTCGCTATATTCAAAAACTTTAAACAAAGGAGGGTGGCAAAATGAAGTTAAAACTAATCTTCACTTTTATGATGCTAATTTTCATTTTAGGTTGTGCAAGGCAAACTGAAGATGAAAAGTTTTCAAGGCTCGTGGATAAGTTCATGGATGAATATTTCAAGCATCATCCTGTCAGTGCAACTTGGGTTGGGTATCATAAATATGATAATTTGCTCGACGATTTTTCTGAGAGAACGTTGAAGGAAAGACTTGAATGGTTAAAAAGCTATAGGGAGAAATTTTCAAAATTTGACCTGAAAAAACTTTCAAAAGATAATAGTATTGACTGCCGTATTTTATTGGAAGAGATTGATGAGAGAATTTTTAATCTTGAGGAGTTGAAAGAATACGAGTGGAATCCGTTGATTTATAACTCGGTGATAGGTGATGGTTTGATGTATTTAATAACTCAGGATTTCGCACCAGCGGAGGAGAGATTGAAAAACGCCCTTGAGAGGGTGAAACAAATTCCAAACTTTATTGAGCAAGCGAAGAAAAATTTGAAAGATGCGCCACAAATTCACATTGAAACAGCGATAAGACAAAATAAAGGGAACATCAACATCTTAAAAAATGATTTGATGAAATTTGCTGATACTTTGAAGATATCTGATGAATTGAGGTCAGAGCTAAAGAAAGCGGTTGAAGCTGGAGTTAAATCGCTTGAAGAATATGGAAGGTGGCTCGAAAATGAGTTGAAGCCAAAGTCGAAGCGTGATTTTAGGCTTGGCAAGGAACTTTACTATAAAAAGATGAAATATTATTTGAAATCGAACTTAACCCCAGATGAAATCCTTGATCTCGCCGAAAGGGAGAAGGAAAAAACTCATAACGAGATGTATCAAATCGCATTGCCACTTTACAAGTATTACTACGGCAGAGAACCAAAGGGAATGGATAAATTATCGGTTATAAAAGCGGTGCTTGATAAAATTGTCCTTGAGCATCCGAGACCATCAGAGATTATGGATAGGATAAAATCTGATTTAAATTATTTAACGCAATTTATCAAAGAGAAAAATCTCTTAACACTTGACGAAAGCAAGCCACTTGTTGTTAGAGAAACACCCGAATATCAGCGTGGTGTTTCGGTTGCGTCGCTTGAGGCACCAGGACCGTTAGAGAAAAATATGAAAACATTTTATAATGTCTCTCCTATTCCAGAGGATTGGACTCCTGAACAGGTTGAATCATATCTTCGTGAGTATAATTACTACTCACTTTTGGAGCTGAGCATCCATGAGGCGATCCCAGGGCATTATGTCCAGCTTTACTATTCAAACCGTTGTCCATCAATTGTGAGAAGTGTTTTTTGGAGTGGTCCAATGGTTGAGGGTTGGGCTGTTTATGCAGAAAGATTGATGATTGAAAACGGAATTTTAAACAATGATCCGAAGATGAAATTAATTCACTTGAAGTGGTATATCAGGGTTATAATAAATGCGATACTTGATCACAAAATTCACGCTGGAAATATGACTCAGGAGGAAGCGTTGTCCCTTATGATGAAAGAAGGATTTCAAGAGAGAGCCGAGGCTGAAGGAAAATGGAGGAGGGCGTGTCTTACTTCGGCTCAGCTTTCAAGCTACTTCACAGGATTTCAAGAGATAATGGCGTTGAGAGATGAGTATATGAAGTTGAAAGGGGATAAGTTTAACATCAAAGAATTTAACGAAAACCTGCTCTCGCACGGTTCACCCCCTGTAAAATATCTGCGTGAAATTTTGCTTCAATTGTAAAAACAAATAATAAAATTTTGATTTGCTGACATTTGAAATTTTAGATAAAAAAATTTTCATCGAATCACCTATTGATCCAATTGACAGTGGTAAAGCGATAGACGATGTTGTAGAGAAATATTCTGTTGATGACAATATTCCTTTTTGGATTGAGGTTTGGCCTTCAGCGGTTGTTCTTGCGGAGTTCATTCTTGGAAGGGATGAGTTTACGAATAAAAAAGTTCTCGAACTTGGGTGTGGGCTTGGGTTGACGAGCGTAGCCCTTGGGCTCAAAGATGCTATTATTACTGCAACTGACTATGAAATGATGGCTTTGCAGTATGCAAGAAGAAATTACATAAGAAACATCGGCGATGAAAAAAATGCAAAATTTATTTATCTTGATTGGAGACATCCATTTATTTCTGAAAAATTTGACTTTGTAATTGGTGCGGACATAATTTATGAACGCAGCTTGTTTGGCGATTTGGTAAATGTTTTAAAAGCTACGATGATGCCACAATCCATTTGCTATTTGGCTGATCCAAATAGAATAACTTCGCGTGAGTTCTTTGAAATTTTAAAGGATGAAAATTTCAGTTTTGAGACAGTGTTGAAAAAAGAAATCATGTATAAGGGAACGAAGGCAGTTGTATTAATTTACAGGATAAAAAAATTGGATTGAATTGTATGCGTAAATCGCTTGTTTTTTTAACTGGATTTATGGGAAGCGGAAAAAGTACGATTGGACCATTGCTTGCGCAGCATCTTGGATATGATTTTCTTGATGTCGATGACCTAATTGAAGATATTGAAGGCAAAAAGATAGTCGATATATTTCGCGAAAAGGGCGAGATTTATTTTAGAAACATTGAGCGAAAAATTTTAATCGAAACGGTGTTAAAACTGTCAAGATTTGTTGTAGCTCTCGGTGGTGGAACCATCACATTTGCTGATAATCTTTATCTTGTAAAGGAGTCAGGCATTTTAATTTATTTGATGGCAAACCCCGAAGTCTTGCTTCAAAGAATAAAATATAAAACGGATCGACCCCTTTTACTCGACCATCAGGGAAATATTTTACCGGAGAAATTGCTCTTTGAGAGAATTTTATCATTGCTGAAAATGAGGGAACCGTTTTATTTACAAGCTGATATTTTAGTTTCGACGGAAAAAAGCATTGAGGAAACCATCGATGAAATTTTAAATAAACTTGAAGGCAAAATTGCATAAAATCATTTTGAGTTTGAAAAATACAAGATACCCGATCTACATCGGGAATGAAATTTTTAGTAAATTTCCATCTCTTTGCAAGAAACATGGAATAAAACCACACCTGGCTGTTATAACTGATAAAATTGTTTCTGAATTGTACTTAGATGAACTTTTAAGCATTTTAAAAAGGGGTGGATTTAGCCCGGAGGTTATAATTGTAAATCCTGGGGAGACGAGCAAAAGTTTATCTGTCCTTTCGAAAATTATCACACAATTGATTCAGATGAAATTGCGTCGTGATGAAACTATAGTTGCTTTTGGTGGTGGAGTTATCGGAGACCTTGCTGGATTTGCTTCAGCGATTTATCTTCGTGGTGTGAATTTAATTCAATTTCCAACCACTCTTCTTGCGATGGTTGATAGTTCAATAGGTGGAAAAGTTGGGATTGATCATAAGCTTGGGAAAAATTTAATAGGTGCTTTTCATCATCCTGTTTTTGTTTTTTCAGATATAAGTTTTTTAAAAACCTTGCCGAAGCGTGAGATTATTTGTGGACTTGGTGAGGTGGTTAAGTGTGGAATAATAATGGATGCGGAAATTTTTAAAATGATTGAGACAAATTTTGAAAGCGTGTTAAATCTTAATCCTAAAATCGTTCAAAATCTCGTGTTAAGGTCGGCTATGGTTAAATCTCGCATTGTTAGTAAAGATGAAAAGGAGAAAAGATTGAGGATGGTTTTAAATTTCGGGCATACGATTGGCCATGGCATAGAGGCATCGCTTAATTATAAAAGATTGAAACATGGTGAAGCTGTTATGTTTGGGATGCTTGGGGAAAGTTTTATTTCTTTAAACAGGGGCATTTTAAGTTTGGATGAATTTGAAAGAATAAAAAGGGTCATTTTTAAAATTGGGGTTGTTTTTCCGCAAAAACTTCTTGAAAGAAACTTGATTTTGAAATATATTGGCTACGACAAGAAAATTTTATCAGAGCGATTAAATATGTATCTGCCCATCAAGATCGGTAAGATGAAATTTTTTGACGATATCAATTTTGATGAAATTGAAAGAGCTGTGGATTTTCTATTTGAGCAAAACAAAATTAAACTAACTTCTACATGAGAAAACTTTACAGCTTTATTTTATCCATCCTTTTAATTTCAAATCTTTTCTCGCAAGTTTATCCAAAGAGGGAAACTCGGGCAGTGTGGCTCACAACGGTTTATGGGCTTGACTGGCCAACTGCAAAAGCAACAAGTTCAAGCGGAATTCAACAACAAAAGAATGAATTAATTCAAATCCTTGACAATTTGAAATCCGCAAATTTTAACACGGTTATAATGCAAGTTCGTGCCCGTGGTGATTTAATTTATCCAAGCCAATATGAGCCGTGGGCAACTTCTTTAACTGGAACACTTGGTCGAAACCCTGGATATGATCCATTAAAGTTTGCAATTGAGGAAACTCACAAACGTGGGATGGAATTCCATGCATGGTGGAATGTTGTTAAAGTTAAAGATGATTCAACGCTTCCACCTAATACAAATCCACCGCATATAGTCTTGCGTCATCCTGAATATGTTAAGTATTACAAACCTAATAACGAATGGTGGATTGATATGGGAAAACCCGAGGCAAGAAATTATTTGATAAATGTTGTTATGGAACTCGTGCGAAATTACGATATTGATGGAATACATTTTGATTTTATAAGGTACCCAAATCCTGATTTTCCAGATAGCGATACATATGCGCTTTACGCAAATGAGTATCCAGATATAAACGAGTGGAGGAGAGAGAACATAAATAAGTTTGTAAGGGCTGTGTATGATAGCATAAAGCGAGTGAAACCGTGGGTTAAGGTTGGCTCAGCACCCATTGGAATTTACAGAAATATATGCGATTCAAGCGGTGTTTATATCTATTCTCGAAATTGTGGTTCATGTCCAAGTGGTACAACGCCAGTTGCAACGGGATGGCAAGCGTATTGCTCTATTTATCAGGATTCAAGAAGATGGTTGATGGAGGGTAAACATGATTATCATTCACCCCAAATTTATTGGAATATAGCTGACAATCCTAAATTTAATGTTCTTGCTCGAGATTGGAGAAATAACAGCTATGGCAGGCATATTTACGCTGGCTCCGCTGCATATAGAATGGACTCAAATTCAGGAAATTGGGAAGTTTCTGAGATACTTTCACAAATAGATACAACCAGGGCGGTTGGAGCTGAAGGTAATACTTTTTTCAGATACAAATCTTTGCTTTTGAAAGGGTTGATTGATAGTTTGAAAAGTTCAAGGTATAAATATTTTGCTTTTATTCCGACGATGCCGTGGATTGATGCGGTGCCTCCAAATTCGCCATTTAATTTAATCACTCGAAAGACTTCAGATAGGGTGTTTGAGCTTATTTGGAGTAATCCCGGCTTAGCGTCGGATGGAGATAGTGTCAAGTACTATGCAATTTACAAATCTGAAACATCACCAGTTGATGTGGGTGATATAAAAAATCTTGTTGCCGTAGTTGAAGGTTCAAGGGTAAGCTATTCTGTGCAAATTGAAGATCCCAGTAAAAGATACTATTTTGTTGTAACTGCTTTTGATAAACTTCATAATGAAAGCTTACCTTCAAATGAGGTTTCGACGATCCCGGTTTTCGTTGCTGAATTTGGGGAGGGAATGCCGAATAAATTTGAATTGTACCAAAATTATCCGAATCCATTTAACAGTGAAACTATCATTGAGTTTGATTTACCCTTTGATTCATGGGTTAGTTTGAAGATTTATAATGTTCTTGGCCAGGAAGTAAAAACCCTCGTTGATGAATTAAAAAGAGCGGGGAAGCATAAAGTCGTTTGGGATGGACGGAATGAAGAAGGTAGCCCCGTCACATCTGGAATTTATTTCTGTAAGATGGTTGCTGGAACCTTCGCAAAAAGCATCAAGGTAGTTTTGGTGAAGTAGTTAAGGCATTTATTAGTCTTCCCTTTTAATCTGAATGTGAAGCTCCTCAAGTTGTTTTGGATCGACTTCAGAAGGTGCCTCATCCATAAGTGAGATGGCGCTGCTTGTCTTTGGGAACGCTATGACATCGCGAATTGATTTCATACCTGTGAAAAGCATAACAAGTCGGTCAAAGCCGAATGCAATTCCACCGTGCGGAGGCGCTCCATATTTAAATGCTTCGATGAGAAAACCAAATTTTCTTTTCGCTTCTTCTTCTGAAATACCAAGAAGTTTGAAAATTTTCTGTTGAAGTTCAGCATCATGTATTCTTATACTTCCACCTGCTATTTCATTGCCGTTTAAAACAAGATCATAGGCTCTTGCACGAACTTTTCCAGGGTCAACGTCAAGTAGCTCAATATCTTCGATTTTCGGTGCTGTAAATGGATGATGTACGGAGACCCAACGATTTTCTTCGTCATCCCATTCAAGCAGTGGGAAATCGACGATCCAGGCAAGTTTAAAATCATCTTCATCGATTAAGTTTAATTTTCTCCCAAGCTCAAGCCGTATATTTCCGAGGATTGAGTAAATTTTCTCCGGTTTATCTGAAATTAAAATTATCAAATCACCATCTTTTGAATTCATTTGTTGTTTTAATTTTTGAAGTGAAAATTTGGACATATATTTTGCAACTGGAGATTCAAGTTCACCATTTTCAACTTTGAAATGGATAAGTCCACCAGCACCGTAATTTTTTGCAAGGGTTGTTATTTCATCAATTTGCTTTCTTGAATAATTTCCACACCCCTGCAAATTTAATCCGCAAATTAAGTTCCCATTTTCTATGGCTTCTCTGAATACTTTAAATTCAGTGCCTTTAAAAATATCTGTGACATTTACAATCTTTAGGTCAAATCTTAAATCGGGTTTATCCGTCCCATAAGTTTGAATTGCTTCGGTGTAAGGTATCCTTGGGAATGGCGTTGGGATTTCAATGTTTTTAATTTCCTTAAATAATCTAACCATCAAACCTTCAACGATGTTGAAAACATCTTCTTCCGTTACAAATGACATTTCAACATCGATTTGTGTAAATTCGGGTTGTCTATCTGCTCTTAGGTCTTCATCTCTGAAACATTTGACAATTTGAAAATATCTGTCAAATCCAGCAACCATCAAGATTTGTTTATAAAGCTGGGGTGATTGTGGAAGAGCATAAAATTTTCCAGGATGAATTCTGCTTGGGACGAGAAAATCTCTTGCCCCTTCGGGTGTGCTTTTAACAAGGAAAGATGTCTCTATTTCAAGAAAATTATTTTCATCAAAGTATTTTCTGACGATTTGGGCCATTTTATGTCTTATCAGGAAATTTGCTTGCATCGAAGGTCTTCTGAGGTCGAGGTATCTATATTTAAGGCGAAGCTCTTCGGAGACATTTATATCATCTTCGATTAAAAAAGGTGGATTTTCAGATTTGCTTAAAATTTGGACTTCATCTACTAGCACATCAATTTCACCCGTTGGAAGCGATGGGTTTTCAGCTCCCTTGGGCCTACGCTCGACTTTTCCAGTTACTGAAATTACATATTCGGATTTTAATTCCTTTGCGATTTGATATGCTTCTAAGTTATGCTGGGGGGAGAAGACAATTTGTGTTTTTCCGTAGCGATCTCTAAGGTCGATGAAAATTAAGCCCCCAAGATCCCTTCTTCTGTCCACCCAACCGTTTAATGTAACTGTTTTTCCGACATCAGTTGCTCTTAATTCTCCACAAGTATGGGTTCTTTTCTTAAAAATCATTATCTTCGCCGTTTCATTTTTTTCAAAAATATATTAAATCCACGCCTCATTATCAAGCAATTGAAGAATGATGTTTAACTTTGTTCAACTTATCTGTGCAAGTGTTTAATATTAGCCATCAACTTTGAAATATATACTCAAAATTTGCGAAAAATTAAAACGATAAAGGGTGGCATAAATTTTGAACTGAGGAAAGGTGATTTGAAAGAACGATATGGAGATTTAGACAAGTGCAAAAGATCATTTTGCTTGTTGACGACAATGAGGTTGTGAGAATAACTTTGAAGGAATTTTTGACGCTGCTGGGCTTGGTGGTTATTGAAGCCAGCAATGGTAAAGAAGGACTTGAAAAAGCTCTCAGCAGTGAATTTCACATTTTGATCACTGACTACAAAATGCCTGATATGACAGGAATTGAAATGTTAAAAGAGATTCTAAAGTTTAAGCAAAATTTTAAGGTTGTTATTTTAACTGGTTTTGCAAATGAGATTGACAACGAGGTTATTAAAAAGTTGGGTGTTGTCGCAGTTTTGGAAAAGCCCGTTGCTCTTGGGGTACTTGAAAAGTTGATAACTCAACTTTTAGCAAATTCAAACCATAATAATCATAATAATAAAGAGGGATGACAAAAATGAAGAAGGCAATTTTTCTTCTGATATTTTTTCAATCCCTTGTCTTTGCTCAAAAGGGTACGCCACTGCAATATCTCTATTTGATGAAGTCTTTCAAGCCGGAGATTCAAAAGGTTGGAGTGATTTGTGATTTGAGTAGGAATCGGGGAATTGTAGAAAAGCTTCAACGTCCTGCTTTTTCGATCGGGGTTAAAATTATTGTGGTAGATGTAAGAGAATTGAAAGATGTATCACGAGGGTTTGAGGAGTTGGTGAATAATAGTGTTGATTTCATTTGGATTTTTAGTGAGGACGATGTATCCACGCAACCGGTAGCAAGGGAATATATTTTTAAGAATGCCCTTTTGAAGAAAATTCCGGTTGCGGTTTCAAATTTGGAACTCGTTAAAGAAGGCGCCCTTTTCTCACTTGAAGTTTCGGGGGAAGAGATTAAAGTTTATGTGAATAACAAAGTTGCAAGTGCGCTTCAACTAACAGTTCCAGAAAACTATAAGGAGAGGGTTCAATATGTGGCTAATTAGGAAATTCAACAATCTTAAATGGCGTTATAAAACTTTCATTGGGATTGAATTAATTGTTATTGTTATCGCTTTGGTAGTTTCTGTTATTTATTCGATAATTCTTGGCAGGGAGATGGAAAGACAATTTTTAAAAAGAGCTGAATCTATAGTTAAAGGATTTTCATCTAATTCTATTTATGGAATCTTGCTGCAAGATACAAATCAGTTAAATCAGTTAATCGAAAGTTTTTACGAAGATGGTTTTACAAGATATATCGCTGTGTATAGTTCTGA
Organism: Candidatus Kryptonium thompsonii; assembly: GCF_001535985.1. Classification (NCBI taxonomy): domain Bacteria; kingdom Pseudomonadati; phylum Candidatus Kryptoniota; genus Candidatus Kryptonium; species Candidatus Kryptonium thompsonii. Next base: position 28,527 of record NZ_CZVS01000014.1, read on the forward strand.
TGGCAAGGTGCTTGTTGAGAAAAACCTTAAGATTTTACCTGATGAAAGAAAGAAGTTAAGGGATTTTAAGGGGGATATGGATTACACAGAATTTTCGATAGAAGTTGGTCATACACTTGACCTTCAAGCTAAAGTTTACCGTGAAGCTAATCTCGTGGGGTATGTGAGATTTGGCTTTGCGAAGGATGAAATAAACGCGGTTATATCGAAGGCGCATTTTATAAATTTTGCTTTTATTGCGTTTGCAATTTTGCTTGGTTTAGCTTTTGGATATCTTGTAGTAGTATTATTTGTGAAGCCCGTTGAGAAAATTCGTCATGCGGCTGAATTAGTCGCACAAGGCGATATCAATGTTGCGATTGCTGATAAATCTGCTGAGGGGAATGATGAGATTGGATCCTTAATGAAATCATTTAATAAAATGGTTGAAAATATCAAAAACGCAATTGAGGAGGTAACTTCTCAACGAGAGGTAGCGGAAAAATTGCGAGTTGAAGCAGATGAAGCCAGAAAAAGAGCGCAGGAGCAGCAAAGATATTTAGAGGATCAATTCAGGAAAATCTCTGATGTGGTTGAATCTGTTGCAAATGGGGATTTAACGAAGGAGGCAGTTGCTGAAAAGGATGACGAAGTTGGGATGCTTGTTAAAAAACTTAACAAAATGATAAATGATTTAAGAGTTTTGATAAAAGAAATCATTGATTCGAGCAATGCGGTTGCTAATTCGACATCGCAGATAAGTAGCTCAGCCGAGGAAATGTCGGCAGCGGTCCAGGATCAAGCGAGGCAAATTTCGGAGGTTGTTTCAGCGATTGAGGAGATGTCAAAGACAATAATTGAAAACGCACATCAAGCGGAAAGGGTAGCAGAACTTGCCCGCGAGAATAGTTCATCTGCGACTGAGGGAAGCAAAGCGGTAATGTCAACAATTGAGCAGATGCATCGGCTTGCTGAGGTTGTGAGAAATTCAGCCCAAAGCGTTCAAATCCTTGGTAAAAGCAGCACCCAAATTGGCGAAATAATTGATGTGATTGAAGATATCGCAGATCAAACAAATCTGCTTGCACTTAACGCAGCGATTGAAGCAGCTCGAGCTGGCGAGCAAGGACGCGGATTTGCAGTTGTTGCCGACGAAGTTAGAAAACTGGCTGAAAGAACAATGAAGGCTACCAAGGAAATAAGCGATATGATAAAGAAAATACAAAACGATACGAATGAGGTTGTACAAATAATGAAATCGGGGTTGGAAGTTGCTGAAACAGGAATTCGGCTTGCGGATAAGGCAAATCTTGCGCTTAAACAAATTGTTCAAAATGCGGAAGATGTTGCAAGTTTAATTTCCGAGATATCGCGAGCAAATAAAGAACAATCAAGAGTTAGTGAGGACATAAGCAAGGCAGTTGAATCGATAAGTTCAATTGCAGAGCAGACATCAGCAGGGGTTCATCAAATTGCAAAAGCAGTTGATGATTTAAGCAAACTTACGGAGAAATTGAGGCAAATAGTTATGCGATTTAACATTGGCGAGACAATCGATAGAGGAAGATATGAAAAGTTCGCAAGGGTTGGTGGGAATGGTTTATAAAAAATAAAATTTGTGTTCAACAATGAGCCTTCAAGATCTTGTAAACATAGGAAATTACGAAGAAGGGCTTCAGCTGGTAAGCTTTAAAATTGGGAACGAGGAATTCGGTGTGAATATCCTCCAAGTTCAAGAAATAAATCGCCCAACTCAGATAACCCATGTTCCAAATATACCTGATTTCATTGAGGGTGTGATAAATTTAAGAGGGAAAATTGTTCCTGTTGTGAATTTGAGAAAGAAATTCGGACTCGGAGAGAAAGAATATGATAAAAATACCAGAGTTATTGTAGTTGAGCTAAATAACAAGATAGTTGGTTTTATAGTTGACAGTGTAAGTGAAGTTTTAAGGATTTCAAAAAAGGTGGTTGAGCCACCGCCAGAACTTATTTCTTCAGGAATTGATTCCGAATACATAACTGGAATAGCGAAGCTAGATGATCGACTTTTGATTTTGCTTGACCTTGAAAAAGTTTTAAGCGCTGAAGAAAAAGAATCTTTAAAAGAAGTTCCCGTTAAAACAGATGAAAATTAAAATTTCACCCGACAAACTCAGAGCTTATTTAATCGTTGAATCAAGAAATGAGATTGAAAATTTATGTGTTGACGATATTTTAAATTTTGTTAATTCAAATGGCGTCGTTCAAGGAGTTAAAATTAGCGAAATCCAAGCTTTGCTTAACGATCCCAAGGAAGGAGAATTTTTAATAGCTGAGGGTAGCCCAGCTGTAAATGGGAAAGATGGATATATTTCTTTCGAATTTGATGTGAGCCGAAAGACCCTTGTTAGAAATGTCAAGGCTGGGGAGAAGATAGCGACAGTTTATCCGCCAACGCTTGGTGTTGATGGGTTTACAGTGACAGGCGAGATTTTAAAAGCTAAATCGGGAAAACCCGCTGATGTCTTTCTCGGTCAAAATGTGTCCATTTCGGAATCGGATAGTTCTGTTATAACTGCTACATCTGATGGAAATCTCGTCGTCAATGAAGATGGAACGATCGAGGTTTCACCTGTTTTAAGCATTGAGGGTAATGTTGATGTAACCTTTGGGCCACTCAATTTTGTTGGAACATTGATAGTTAAGGGTGATATAAAATCGGGTGCTAAAGTTGATGTTGGCAAAAATCTTGAAGTTTATGGAAACATTGAGGATGCTGATGTTGAAGTTAAAGGTAATGCTCTCATAGGAGGTGGGTTTATTGGCTATGGTAAGGGGCGACTTTATGTTCATGGTAATGTTTCGCTGAGATATATAACAAATCAGAATCTTGTTGCTGACGGGGATGTAACTATAAAACGTGAGGCGGTTAACGCAAATATCACATGCGGTGGTAGGGTCATAGCAAAAGATGCGGTAATAATTGGTGGGACGATAATGTGTAAAGGTGGAATTGAGGCAAAAAGTATTGGGGGTGCGGAATATTCAAAAACGGTGATAATCATTGGGAGAAGAGATAAACAGGCGGAAAAATTAAAGAAGATAACGGCTGAAATAAGACGGCTTGAGTCATATCTTGAGGGAGTTAAATCAGAGATATATGCACTTGCACGATTAAAGATTGATTGGGGAGAGCTTCCCGAAGATCAAGAAAGGCAACTTCAAAATCTTATAAAATGGCGTGACGAGATACCAAGGCGACTTCAACACCTTGAAAAGTTGCGTAAGAATTTGCTTGATGATATGAGAAAGACGGAGAAAGCAAAATTGATTGTCTATGGCACAATATATAAAAACACTTACGTTGAAATAAATGGTGCAAAGGAAGAGATAAGTTTTGATATGAAAAACTCTGTCTTTGAGGAAGACATGGGAATAATTGTAAGAAGTAAATTACAAGAGGTATGAGTAGGGCTTATGAGACAATAATTTCGGGTTTAAGCTCGTTTGACCCTGATGAGAGAAGGTTGTCGGTTGAAGCGAGCGTTAATTTTGGTGACAGAGAAGAAGTGCTTGGGAAATTGCTTGACCTTTTAAAAGACGAGGACAAAGGAGTTCGTGATGCAGTTGCAACTGCGCTTGTTTTAATCGCTAACAGGTTTGAGAAATCAAAAAAGAAAATCGTCGAGGGAATTTGTAACCTTATTTATTGCAAGGATATTGGGGTGAGGAATTTAGCATCTGAACTGCTTTTAAAAATTGGTGAAGACGCATTTGATCAAGTTTCAAAGCTTGCAACTCATGAAGATAAAGATGTTCGAAAGATAGCTATTGATATAATTGGTTTAATGAAGGCTAAATTTGCTGTTGATTTTTTGGTGGAGAAATTAAACGATCCAGATCCAAATGTTGTAACATCAGTAATTGAAGCACTTAGAAATATTGGTGATGATAGGGTGACCAAGCATCTGATTGATATGTTTTCTAAATCGGAATTTGCCCGACTTCAAATAGTCGAAGCTCTTGGGGAAATTGGCAAAAGAGCAAAGGATAAAAAAGTTGTATGCAATTTTTTAGTTGAGGCATTTGAAATCAGCGATGATCCAATTTTGAAGGGCGCAATCGTTGAGGCACTGGGCAAGGCTGGCGATGAAAAATACATTGATTTTTTAATTGGTTTGATCCATGATGAGAATGTCGCCGTTAGGAAAATGGCAACTGTTGCAGTTGTCGAATTATGTGCTCAATTGGGGTATAAATTTGGAATGAGGGAGGATCTTTTCAAATTATTTTTTGAACAGGGCAAGGAAATTTTTGAGAGAACAGATGACTTAAACTTTAAAGTTTGCTTTTTGAAATTTGCTTCAGAACGGATCGAGCTTGACGAAGTCAAAAGCTTCATCATCCAACTTTTGGATGGAAATGGCGAGATATCTGAGAAGGCATTTGAAATTGTAAATGAGAGAGCGAAGGAGTTTATTTTGTTTTCGCTTAAAAATAGTGTTGATGATGAAAGCTTTATCAATTTAGTGGAGTTAGCGCTGTATAATTCTAAAGAAATTTTTGAGGATTCCGTGTTGAAAAACTTGGTTCTTGAAAAGCTGTTGGAGATATTTAATAGGGTCGGGGCGGAGAAAAAAATCGCTGTTTTAAACCTTATTTCATCACTTGACAAAGTTATATTTGAGGAGATTTTGCAGAAGGTTAAAATGGATTCCGATCCAATTTTAAAAGCTTATTTGATGTCAATTTGAGATGGGTTAAAATTAAAGACCTTAACAATGTTTATTATGTTGATTCAGAGAAAAAATACGGATGTTTTAGCATTAACTGATGAAGAATTTTTGGAGTTGAGAAATTTTATTGTGAGGATCACGGGTATATATTTTCCAGAGAGCAAGAAGTATTTCATCGAATCAAAACTTCGGCCAAGGGTTGAGACGCTCGGTTTGAAAACATACGGTGATTATTTGAATTATCTAAGATATTCGCCATTTCGGGGAAGCGAACTTGATGTTTTGTTCAAGTTAATCACGATAAATGAAACATATTTCTTCCGTGATGAAGCGCAGTTTGATACAATTGAGAAAGAAATTCTGCCCAAGATTATAGAATCGAAGCCACGGAACGGTTTTAGAACTTTGCGAATTTGGAGCGCGGGATGTTCAACGGGGGATGAGGCGTATACAGTTGCGATGATTTTTCTTGAAAAGATAAAGCCAAAGTATCCAGATGTTAATGTTGAAATAATCGGCACGGATATCAACAGCGCAGTGCTTGATGTGGCGAGAAGAGGGATTTACAAACGATATTCGGTGCGATATGTCCCTGAAAATTATATGAGAAAATATTTCACGATTTTAAACGATGAGGAGTTTCATTTAATTGAGGATGTTAAGAGGCTTGTTAAGTTTAAACAGCTTAATTTGATGGATAAGTTTCAAATGGTGACGATGAGAAATTTTGATCTTATTTTGCTAAGAAATGTTTTGATCTACTTTGATGAAAATTCGAGGCGTGAAGTTGTTTCGTGGATTTATGATTCGCTGAACAGGGGTGGTTATCTTATAGTTGGGTATTCGGAAAGTTTAAGAAATCTTACAAAGGCATTTAAAGTAGTTTATTTTGATAAAACGATCGGGTATAAAAAAGAGTGAGGTGAGAGATTATGACAAGAACAATACTTATTGTTGATGATTCGCCAACGATAAGAAAATTTGTCTCACTTGCTCTTGAAAACATGGGTTATAAAGTTTTGACCGCTTCGGATGGCATGGAGGTGTTTGAGGTTCTTTCACGGGCTGGATTTGTTGATCTTATAATCACGGATATAAACATGCCAAATCTTGATGGATTTGAACTTATAAAATCATTGCGCTCCGATGAAAGATTCAAGAATATCCCGATAATAATATTGTCATCCCTTTCCGATGCGGAAAGTATTGACACTGGATTAAAACTTGGGGCTAACTCTTATATCATCAAGCCCCTTAATGTTAAGAGAATCCAATATGAAGTTTCAAAATATCTAAACTAAAAGAGGTGAGGCTTCATGGTAGATGGGAAGATCAGATTTCTTGTTGTTGATGATTCACCAACGATGAGAAGCATTGTAATAATTGCTTTAAAAAACATTGGGTATACGGATATAGTTGAAGCAGAGGATGGAAAAGAT
>NZ_CZVS01000015.1:0-33892 GCF_001535985.1 Candidatus Kryptonium thompsonii
TTTTGTACTGCGCTGTTTTCTCTCCAACCATCGAAATTAGATAAGGTACCATAGATAAGAGCATCTCCGTTTTCAAAATTTCTTCCAATTTTTAAATTGGATTGAAAAAGCCCAAAACTTCCAGCAGTTGAACTTAATTCAACAAATGAACCTCTTGGTTTAACAGTTTCAAAGTTAATAATTCCACCAGATGCGTTCCCAAAAAGGGTTGAAGAATTCGAGCGTATAACTTCTACTCTTTCAACCGCAAGAAGGTCCACGAAATCAAGCGAGGTTCTCCCGTCAGGTTCTGTCTCAGGAAAGCCATCGACAAGAATTTTAATTCCGCGTATTGTTCCTGCATTCGACTTATCTCCATAACCACGAGAGCCGAAGCCCCGAATTGTTATCCTAACATCTTGGGCTCCGGCTCTGCTTTGAACAAGAACCCCAGGGACATTTAAAACATCAGACAGCGATAACTTCCGCTTCAAACCGATATCATTAAAATCAACCATTGTCACAGCCATTGGTAAGTTCAAAACTTCTCCACCCGCACGATATGCCACGACTTCTACCTCTTCTTGCAAATAATATATCTTAACCGTGTCTTGTTGTTGCCCAAGACAAGCAAATGAACTCACCAAGAAAAACACTAAACAACATAACAGTTTAACTTTCAACTCCGATAAAACTTCGTTTATTTAGAAATAATATCAGCAGGTATCTCAAGCTCCTTCACAGCGCGATTAAACTCTGGAATATCCTTTTCAAGCACTTCTCTAAGTTTATTTAATTGAACATCGAGTCGCTTTGACAAATCCTCAAAAACTTCATACATCTGCTTGGGCGGTTTCGAGTCAGCACTCGCAACAGCGCTTGCAAGCGAAGCAAGCTTACCGTTCAACTTAACAGGATGATTTAAAAGGTCTTGTGAACTTTTTGCCTTATTTTGAGTTATTTCTCCCTCAATCGCCGTCAATTTCTCTTTTAAAGGTTTAACGAGCTTAACAACTTTCTCTTCATTTCCAGTCCCTTTCTCCCTTTCAACAAATGCATCCATCTGTTTAATTACATCTCTAATCGTGTTAACAGCCCTATTCGCATCGCTTAACCTATCCCTGATTTTTATCAAAAGATCGAATTGCTCTTTGAATTCTTCATTCGTCACATTAATCCTTGGATCTTTTTTAATTTCAAACCATTGAGTTAATCCTTTCTTTCCAACGATGAGCTTTACTTGATATCTTCCAGGAACAGCCACAGGACCTCTAATTGTTCCACCCCAATTCCAGAAACGAATATCTTTAAGGTTTTCTGCATCTGGATAGCGCATATCCCAAACAAATCTATTCATACCAGCTTCGGCTGGAACTCTTTGCGCTTCAGGTCCACCAGGAAACATCCCGAATTCTTCCGCAGCTGGCGTTGGTCTTTCTTCAGCAGGTTTACTTGAAAATGATTTTATCAGCTTTCCATTTTCATCGTAAAATTCAAGCTTCACCTCATCCTTCGGTTTTTCTTTAAAGTAATAGTAAACAATCACTCCATTGGGTGGATTTTGCCCAATCGAAGCACCAGGAACTCTGAAACCGCCACCTCCACGCATCCTATAAGCATCTCTCGGCTTAAAGAGATAAACATCTGAATTTGCAACCTCATCACCAAGTTGGTAAAGTGGAGTTAAATCATCGAGAACCCAAAATGAGCGTCCGTGCGTTGCAACAACGAGATCTTTTTCCCTCGCCTGGACTGCAATATCATAAATTGGGGTCACTGGTAAATTAAGTTGCAATGTTTGCCAATTTTCTCCATCATCAAATGAAACATAAATTCCATATTCGGTCCCAGCATAAAGTAACCCTTTTCGATTTGGATCAGCTCTAACAACACGAGTGAAGTGCCCATCGGGGATACCATTTACAATTTTCTTCCATGTCTTTCCATAATCCGTCGTCTTGAAAATGTATGGCTTGAAATCTCCAAGTTTATATCTCGTCGCTGCCACATAAGCTGTTCCAGCGTCAAAAGGAGACGGCTCTATTATGCTTATCAAACTCCACTCAGGCAACTCCTTCGGTGTAACATTAACCCATGTTTTCCCATTGTCAGTTGAAACATGAATAAGTCCATCATCAGAACCAGCCCATAAAACTCCCTTTTTAACAGGTGACTCCGCAAAGGCATAAATTGTGCAATAATATTCAGCCGTCGTATTGTCTTTTGTTATAGGACCACCTGATGGACCAATTTTTGAAGTATCGTTCCTTGTCAAATCCGGGCTTATAACTTCCCAACTCATACCTTCATCTGTGCTTCTAAAAACATGATTGCCAGTTACATACAAAACATTTGGATCATGAGGAGAAATAACAATTGGATATGTCCATTGAAAACGATATTTAATATCTTTAGCGCCACTCCCAATTGGTGACTCGGGCCAAACGCTTATGTTCTTAGTCTCTTTTGTCTTTTTATCAAATCTTGTAAGCAATCCTCCATAGCTTCCAGCATAGACTATATCGGGATTATCTGGTTTGACAGCGATGTAACCACTTTCACCACCACCAACTGGGAACCAGTCAGTTCTATCAATTCCAAAACCCGTTGTTCTGCTTGCAATTGCAACTGTCGTGTTATCTTGTTGAGCCCCGTAGATGTAATATGGAAACTGGTTATCAACAAGGACATGATAAAATTGTGCGGTTGGATAATCTTGCTCAGTCCATGTTAAGCCACCGTTAAATGTAACCGATGCACCACCATCACTCGCGTGGATCATTATATCAGGATTATTTGGATTTATCCAAAGGTCGTGATGATCACTGTGGGGTGTTCGGACAACATTAAAAGTTCTGCCACCATCAATTGATTTTAAGAATTGAACGTTTAAAACATAGACAACATCAGGATTTTTGGGATCAGCGAAAACATGCATATAGTAAAATGGTCTTTGCCAAAGTCGTTTGTCGTCATTTATTTTTCTCCAAGTTGCGCCACCATCTTCTGATTTAAATAGTCCACCATTTTCTGCTTCGACAAGAGCCCACACAAGGTCGGGTTTTGCTGGGGATACCGCAATTCCGATTCTTCCCTTTATACCTTTGGGGAAACCAGGATTATTTGAAATCTCAACCCACGTTTCACCGCCATCGGTTGATTTCCAAAGTCCACTTCCAGGACCTCCGCTTGAAAGCGTCCAGAAGTTTCTATAAACTTCCCACATCGAAGCATAAATCACGCGTGGATTTGTCGGATCAATCACAAGGTCAACAGCTCCAGTTTTCTCATCTTTGTAAAGAACCTTTTTCCACGTCTTACCTCCATCAGTTGATTTGTAAACACCACGTTCCGGGGACGGAGCGAAAGGATTTCCAAGTGCAGCTACAAAAACAATATTGGCATCTTTTGGATGGACACGAATTTTTGAAATAACCTTTGTTTCAGCAAGCCCAAGATGTTTCCATGTTTTCCCAGCGTCTTCAGATTTATAAACCCCATCACCAATCGAGATATTATTTCTCAAACATGCCTCACCCATTCCAACATAAATCACATTTGGGTCTGATTCAGCAACCGCAATTGCACCAACTGAACTTGATTTGAAAAATCCATCAGAGATATTAACCCATGTCACGCCACCATCCGTTGTTTTCCACACTCCACCACCAGTTGCTCCAAAATAGTAAGTCAAAGGTTGTTCAGGGTGCCCCGCAACTGCAATTGATCTTCCACCTCTAAACGGTCCAATCTCTCGCCATTGCATCGCTCGATATAAACTCGTGTCATACTTTAATGTGGTCGGTTTCGAAACCTGTGCGGGTTTTTTCTGCGAAACAGCAACGGAATAAACGGAATAAAAGATCATTAAAGTTATAAAAAGCAATCTTGCAAGTTTCATCTCAACGCCTCAATTTGTTTTTGAAGATTTTCAAAAAATTTTGACGAATTAGCAATGGAAAAATGTTTCAAACGCCCCACCCCTTTCAAGTCTGAAACCTGAATAAGATAACATCCCCATCTTGAACTATATATTCTTTTCCTTCAAACTTCACAAGCCCATGTTCTCTAAGCGCATGTTCCGAACCATATTTTACCAGTTCATCCCACCGCATGATTTCAGCCTTTATAAATCCTTTTTGAAAATCTGAGTGAATCTTACCAGCTGCCTCATAAGCAGTTGTTCCCCTTTTGACAGCCCAAGCTCTAACCTCATTTTCATTTCCAGTGAAAAAAGTTATAAGATCAAGCACCTCATAACCAGCTTTCACCACTTTATTTAAACCAGGTTCATCAAGTCCAAGCTCTTTTAAAAATTCCCTTCTTTCCTCCTCGGTTAATTGAGCAAGTTCTGCCTCAAGCTTTGCACATATGACAAGAACAGGGACTCCCTCACTTTGAGCTATCTTTACAACCTCATCAACATATTTATTTCCCTTCAAACCCGCTTCGTCAACATTTGCGACATAAATGAAACGTTTGTTCGTAAGCAAGTGAAGTTCATCAATTAACGCTTTATCCTCTGGATGAAATTTAAATGAACTTGCAAACTTCCCATTGTTTAAATGAGAAAGTAAATCCTCATAAATTGAAAGCTGATGCTGAGCTTTTTTATCTCCACTTCTTGCGATATTTCTAATTTTTTCAATTCTTCTCTGAATCGTTTCAATGTCCTTCAAAATTAACTCCATCTCAACAATCTCAATATCACGTCTGGGATTAACATCGCCGTTGACATGCGCTACATTCTCATCCTCAAAACATCTCACAATGTGGATTATCGCATCGACCTCACGAATATGGGCAAGAAATTGATTTCCAAGACCTTCACCCTTGCTCGCTCCTTTGACAAGCCCAGCAATATCAACAAATTCAATAACAGCTGGCGTCACCCCACGCTTGGGATTGAAAACCTTTCCAAGCAATTTTAATCTTTCATCAGGAACAGGAACAACGCCAAAGTTTGGATCGATTGTACAGAAGGGATAATTTTCCGCAGGGACGCTTGAAAATGTGAGTGCATTAAAAAGCGTTGACTTACCAACATTGGGCAAGCCAACTATACCACATTTAAATCCCATAAGAACTTTTTATATGAAGTTTCAATAATTCTCCTCATCATCAAAATAATCATCTTCATCAGCTGGGAATTCGATGTCTCTACTGGTTTTCATATTCATGCCCCGCATTATCTCAGAGAGAAACGAAAGATATGCTCTTGGGTTTTCCTTTGACATCTGAAGTTTGATTGTCTCAATCAATCCTTCAATTGCATTTATAATATCCTTGCTCGAATAATTCAAATCATTCTCTTCAATGTGCTCCCCAATCTTCGAAACAATATTCCAATGTATCACATCAGCATCCTCAGTTAACTCATCCCTCACCTCTTGAAGAAGCGTCTCAAACGATTTAGACTTAATCACATGAACCAAGTCTTTCAGAGAAGAAACAAGATAACTGTCCGTCAATTTATCACCTTGATTCTCAAAAATTTTATCAACTTCATAAATTGCATATTCAATCACGGGCAAAATCTCAATCGATCTCTCATCTAACTCTTTAAGCTTACGACCTTTTCGAGCAGGAGTTTTTTTCTTGCTCTCTTTCTTTTGTAAAGATTTTTTGCCTGCACGACTCATGACTTACCTTCACCTCTTTTAACTAAATTTTTAACTTCGCAACCCAATTTAATTACTTTTTGAGATATTCAAAAATTATCTTTCCTATCAGCGTATTATCTCCAAATCCCGCAAAAGCACCAGCCCCAGGCCCAAAGGCAAAAACTGGAACCATTATCCCAGTATGATTTTTCGTAACAAATTTCCCTTCAACTTTTTTATCATTAACAGAACCGCCAACAAGCGCATAACCACCGGTTTCATGATCCGCAGTAACAATTACAAGCGTATTTCCATCCTTTTGAGCAAAATCAAGAGCAACACCAATTGCATCATCGAAGTCAGCCATCTCTTTCAAAATTTGTTCACTGTTATTGTCATGACCTGCCCAATCAATCTGTGAACCCTCAACCATCAAGAAAAATCCGTCTTTATCCTTTGATAAAAATTCTATCGCCTTCTTCACCATCTCCGCAAGCGTCGGCTTTCTATCCGGTGCATAAGGTGGATGATTCTCAGCGAACAAACCAATTAACTTGTTAACTTTATCTATGTTGAGATTGTAAAATTCCTCCGGTTTTGAAATGTAGGTATATCCACGTTTCTTCATAACTTCAATTAAATTTTGCCCATCTTCTCTCCTTCCACCCTCCGACTTAGGTAAAAACCATCCCCAACCAGAGCCAAGATAAATATCTGCGTTCGCCTCCTTTGCAATCTGCTCTGCGATCTCAATTTGCATATTTCTATTCGGAACATGAGCTACAAACGCTGCCGGGGTTGCATGAGTTATCGCACAAACGACAACAATCCCCGTTGATTTTCCAATTTTACTAGCATATTCAAGAACAGTTTCCCTTTTCTCACCATTACAATCAATCCCAATGCTAACATTCTTCGTCTTATATCCAGTGCTCATCGCAGTTGCCCCAGCTGCCGAATCAGTGATATATTCATCGCATGAATGCGTAGTTAAAAGACCCACAACTTTCATCTTTTCAAGATTTAACTGACCTTTGAAAGTTTTACCAGCGCTTATCTGCGCAAGACCCATACCATCTCCAATCATCAAAATTATATTTTTCGGTTTGACCAATTGCTGCGCATACAAATTCAGCGCAAAAATTAACAAAAATAAAAGGAGCAAAAGCCTAAAGCGTCTCATTTCATTTCTCGTTTTGTTTTTGAAGTAAAAGATCAGAATACGAAACCTTTATAAAGTCTTCCTGCTTTAAAGCAAATTTGTTTATCAAAAACTTCATCAAATCTTCAGATTGTTTTTCATCGCCACTATAAATTACCTCAAACTCAATAAAATTTCCAAGCCCAGAAACATTATCAATATGAATTCTTGCGTTCTTGAAAATATAAACCTTCCTTCTCTTCTCAACGATTACCTTAATACCCCAAGCCTTCACAAGCAAATTCTTTAAATTCGCCGAATCGCTTAACTTAACAACTTCATAATCGCTCCACCTCTCAAACCCATCCTCAACCCTGTGATAAAAGATAAGCTCCGCAAACCCCGAATCAAATTCTCTCAATTTCAATCTTCCATTTTTGACATTAAAATAAGTATCAACCTGAAAAAATTCACCTTCAAAGATTGCTCCAATCTCAAGAGCGACTTTCTCCGCAGCGGAAAGATTATTTATCCTTGCTTTTACTTCTAAATTTCTCGGCATTTGGAAAGATTTTGTTTACTTTAAAAGTGAAACCTTTTGCGATTTTGAAAAAACTATTTTCCCATTTTTAAAAGCGTTCATCCTACATAGATAAATACCGCTTGCAACCTCATTACCTTTCTCATCTTTCCCATCCCAATAAATTTGATATACACCGCTTCGATGAAACCCTAAAGTAATTTTCTTCACTTCTCTTCCCATAAGATCAAAAATTCTCACATCGACAAAAGATGCCTCTGGAACGCTATATCTAAAATTAACTACTGAATTAAACGGATTCGGATATCCTGGGGAAAGGGTATATTCCATCACTATAAATTCAACACCGACACGCGTAATGACTGAGCCTGATGGTTGACTTTCATTTTTCAATCGATCAAGCGATGTCACAACATAAGTATAAATTTTCGACGTATCAGGTATTTTATCAGTGTAAATGTTAACGGATAATGCAGATGGAACAATTGCTATTATATTTGCCGGATCACTTATATTGACCATTCCATCTCCCTCGCTTCTGTAAACAACATAATATGCAGGTTTTTCACCATCACTTGCCGGCTCCGGATTAGACCAAACAAGTTGCCAAACATCCGAAGATATCTTCCTTATCGACAATCCAATAGGTGGATTAGGTGGGATGCTATCCTTCCAAGGCATCGGTGGCACAATGGAAAAGGTTTTATACTGATTTAACTTCAACGAATCGATGTAATTTTTCACATTTGTATACCTGAAAATAATGTTGCCCTTTGTCGCTATACTTCTCGTAAAATTTATTTCATCCGAAACCTCGCTGTAAGGATTATCTCCATAAATTCCAATGTAAACATGCTTGCCCCACATATTTGCGTTCCAATCCTGCGCTATAACCCTGAAATCATAATCTGAGCCGATGTCCCAATAAACTTGCGGTGCATGATAATCAATGATCCCAAGTTGTGCCCACTTTCTTGGGTCGCTTCTACCATCGCGATAAACATCGAAAAACGCTTGATTTATCGGGAGCAACCAACCTTTGTATATTCCTGGCGTCGTCGTGCCAACCTTAACCCACGGTTTTAATTTTTTAACTGTGTCATAGACTGCTCTTACAAATCTTTCAATCGAAAGGCGTGCGAAATCATCCCTTGACAAGCCATATGGATTCCCATTTACAGTATCGCTTCTATTGGAAAAGTAATAATTGAACGAATCACCATAAGTGTAAGCTCCGGGAAAACGAATGTAGTCGAAATGAATTGCGTCAATATCATAATTTTTTTACAAGTTCAACGACGACGCTCACAAGATAATTTCTCACAAAAGGATTTGCAGGATCAAGCCAAATAAGTTTATAACCATTTCCTGAGATCAGCCACTCACCCTGTGAATTTTTTGCGAAAAGTTTAGTATTCCAACGGTTATTTTCATCAATTGCAATATGCCTTGGCTGTGAAATAGCTAAACGATAGCTCGTGTCAGGCAATGTTAAAAGATTATAAACATTCATCCATGCATGAACCTCAATCCCATATTGTTTCGCTTTTTGAATTAGATATTTCAACGGGTCGTAAAACTGCGGTGGATTTTCCTTTGTTCCAGGCGGCGTGCCGAGATTTGGATATAATGTTCCATCTTGATCTACCATCAAAGGTGAGGTAAGGAATGAAGCCCATGGAACTAAACTTGATTCATAATACGCTTGACCGCGTGCGAGCACTTGGAAAATTATAGCGTTAAATTTCCCATATCTTGCAAATTCAACGATCCCATCAAGCTCCTGTTTCTGTTGAGAAGCCAGATTAGAAAGAGGAAAGTCAAGACGACTCGCCGCAACCCACAATCCCCGAAATTCAAATTTTGGCTGCGCAACTATTGAAACGGTAAATAAAAAAATAAAGTAAATGTGCTTCATAATCACATCAATTTGTTTTATTGCTTTAATTTAACCCAAGCCACCCCAATTCTGCAAGAGAGAAAAATATAGGTGCAACTATTTCAACTTAAACTTTTTGATTTGCTCTCGTATCCAATCCCAATCGGGATTTCCATAATTGAAAAAACATTTGAAATTATCTTTTAACCAGTCATATACATCGATTTCAAGATATTCTCTAAATACATCAACAAGATCGTCCATCGATATATCTCCAGGCACCTCATACTCTTGGACTGCATCCTCAAGAAATTCTTTTACTATCTCTCTGTCTATCATAACTCCCTCTTTTTATGGGTTTATTTTGACTCCCTAAATTTGCGATCTGGTCTTTTTATATGGCTATTTATACCATATTTATCGTAAACATCAAAAATCTCTTCGCAGAATTTGATCATCCTTTTATCATTTTTTTCTAATGCTTCCTGGTATAACCTAATTAGAAATCTTTTCCCGAACTCTGTTTGGGAATAATTCTTTTTAAGGAGATTATGCTCTGAACACAAAGTTTGGCCATTCTCTATCGTGTTAGTGCCACCTTTATCAAGTGGAATTTTATGATCTGCGTGTATCTCTACCCCATCTTCCTTGCCACGCCCACAAACAATACATTTATATCCATCTTTTTTGAAAATTGCTTCTTTCACATCCGGGGGAAAATCGTGCAACTCCTTTTTCTGAATTAAGTCAGGATCATACTTGTAAACCCCCTTTCTCACTTTTATTAAAAAACCCTCCTGATATAGTCTGCGAATTCCTCGCCAAATATCCCTTGGCTTCCTACCATATAATTTCAAATACTGTTCCTCTACCCAATCAACAACAGGTCCATGCTGTAATTCCTTTTTAGGATGTTTCCGAAAATACTCCATTATTAAGTCACTAATCGTTTTTTTCGCTTTAGCCATTTATTTTACTCCCTTTGTCTATTTCCAATTTGAGCTGGTTTATTTGTGCCTCTTTTATAAGTCTATTCTTAGCGAGCTCACAATAATTTTTATCAATTTCAACCCCAATCCCTTTTCTATTAGTTAAAACACAAGCAATTAAAGTTGAACCACTTCCAAGAAAAGGATCAAGCACAGTATCACCAACGAAACTGAATAACTTTATACATCGTTTGGGTAATTCCACAGGAAATGGCGCCGGATGGCCAATCCTTTTTTTACTCTCGCCCATAAAATTCCACACTCCATTAGTCCACTCTATAAACTCCTCTTTACTAATGTCTGATTTCCCACTACCACTAATCTTTTTCCATCTTTCTTTGTAAAGAACAACGATAACCTCAACTGGGGCAATAACAAAAGGTGCTGAAGCAGAAAGCCATGAACCCCACGCGGTTCTTTTTGAAATATTCTGTTCGTTCCAGATGATTGTAGAGTGATACTTCCATCCCACACGCTTTGCAATTGTTACAATATCAGCATAAACACTTTGCTGACCTCCTTTATTTTTATCAAGCGGTATGTTCAAACACATTCTACCATCAGGTTTGCTAACCAAATAAGCTTTCTCAAGCCACTTCTCAGAAAATTCAAGATATTTTTCATAAGGGATATCATCCTTGAAAGAGTTATAATTTATATCAACATTGTAAGGGGGCGAAGTCACGATTAAATCTATCGAATTTGGGGGTATAATCGATGTAGTTAAGAAATCATCATGAATTATCACTATATCCCCCTTCTCAAAATAAATCTTTCCTCTTTGAGAGCTTCCCATGAAGTTAATTTAACGCCTGTTTTTTATTTAAGTTATAAAGGCACCAATAAAAAATCAAATGTATCGATTAAATCCAATCCCCTTAATCAAACTTTCAAACTTTTTCTCGTCATCCACATAAAACAAATGCCCAAGACAATTGCAATCTGAACTACCGAACCCCTTCACCGCTTTAAAGCCGAAAATCGACATCTTTCTTGCGGTTTCATGCTCAAAAGCACCATCAGAATAAAATACCTTTTTAATCTCCACCCCCTTGCTGTTCAAAAGATAATCAATATGCCAAAACAACTTCTTTTTCTTTAACAAATGCCTTTTTATCCTATGTTCAAAATTTAACTTGGCAGACCCAACATAAGCATAATAGCCGGAGCTAAACTTCACAACACCCAATTTCCCAACGACTTTATTAACTTCCCTCTTAACAAAAATTAACAAAATATATATCATACCTCACTCCCAATACATCTTCCGCCTCTAAAATATCCACAATAATTGCAATGCTCTTTGAAATCAGAAGAAATTGAAACACCCGAATCTAAATCCATCCTTTTTATGTCTGCGACAAACTTCTTAATTCTACCCTCAACTTCCACTAATGTCTCGTTCGTATGTGTGATTTCAATAGGTGAATCAGGAAACTTCGTAAACAAAATATAAGAACGAAAAACTTTTTGCTTAGGACAAAGCTTGCTCAAAAGGTAGGAATATATGCTAAGCTGAACCTCATATTCTTTTCTCCTCACATCGATCTCGTCAAGGCTAATATCATCGGTTTTGAAATCAACTATCTCCCACTCACCATTCACCTTATATAATCTATCAATTCTCCCAATTAGATACGCATCTTCAAATTTCATGGTTATCCCATACTCCGTATGATATTCCTCAGCTGAAAAAACTCTTTTACCAAACTCCGAGTTCAAAACTCTTTTAACCTCACTAATAACATAATCCCAAAGAGCTTTCGCCTTTTTCTCATTTGAAATCCCATTCTCACGAATTACAAACCAAGCAAGATCACCGAGTTTCTCTTCATCAAACTCACCTCTCCATCTTTCAAGGATCTGATGAACAATTCTACCTTTAACCGTCCCAACAATCTCATCCTTAAAATCGTCTTCATAAGGCACCGAAGCGATGTCTTCAAAACCCTCATCGAGAACAAATTCTTTCCTCGGCTCAGGAAGCCCAAGCCGAAACTTCAAATAAAACTTCATTGGACAGAGCGAAAATGTTTGCAACTGCGTGGCTGCGAAAAATTCACCGTAAGGTTTAGATTCAAGCGGTTCAACGAAAATCTTATCCTCGTCAATATCAACATCAACCGAACTTTTAAAAGAACTAACAACAGGCTCAGTGAAATCATGAGTATGCCTGTAAACCTTAACCTTTACAGTATAATCCAATTCTCCTTTATCTTTAAATGTTATCCTTGTGGGAATCTTAACCTCGGGAATATAATCGATTTTATCCCTCACATCAAGAGCGCTCAAAACCCAATCAAGATATGTATCCTCACTCTTAGCGCCGTAAGCTCCAGAAATTATCAACATATCCCTTGCCCTTGTCATCGCAACATACAGAACTCTTTTCTCCTCCGCTATTGTCTTATGATTTCTTATGAGCCGATGAACGGAATTAATCGGCAATCCCTGCGCATCCCCTTCAACTTCATTTTCATTTCTATACCTGATCCCAAGACCAATCCCATAGTCAACATCAATGTTATATCTTTCCCTCGAACGAACCTTAAACTTTTTGCCAAGGAATGGCAAAACGACAACGGGAAACTCAAGTCCCTTCGCAGCATGAATCGTCATTATCTGCACAGCATTGATCCCAACTTGAACACTTGCTTGACCCTCTCGTAGAT
The DNA here is from genome assembly GCF_001535985.1 of Candidatus Kryptonium thompsonii. Lineage (NCBI taxonomy): Bacteria > Pseudomonadati > Candidatus Kryptoniota > Candidatus Kryptonium > Candidatus Kryptonium thompsonii. Next base: position 12,805 of record NZ_CZVS01000015.1, read on the forward strand.
GTTCTTCCGAAAGGAATTTAAGTTGCTCAACGAAGTCATAAAGATTATTTAATCCCCTCGACTCGAAATCTCTGGCGATATCGATTAACTTCTGAATGTTTGCAATTATTTGATCTCCCCTCCGCATCGGCAAGACCGAACCGTTATACATAGTGTTTTTAATTATCCTCTGAATTAAAGATGGGATCGATATCCTGTTTGCAACTTTCAAATCATCTGTTAAAATTTCAACAGCATATCTTAACCTATCCGATGGCACTGGCTCACTTGTCCGATTTACATAATCACGCACCTTTTCCCAGAAGTTTAAACCTTGACCATAAACTGAAACTTTGAAGATTTCCGCATCGCTTACGCCGAAAAACGGCGAGCGTAAAATCCCAACAAGTGCAACTTCATCATTTGTGTTGACAAGAAACTTTAAATAATTCATGAAATCGTAAATCTCCTGCGTCTGATAAAACCCAATCCCACTTGAAACTATGTAAGGAATTCCCAACTCAATAAAAGCGTTCTCAAGCGGTTTCAAAACATCTCTATTTCTTATCAAAACAGCGATGTCCCCAGCTTCAACCCTGCTTCTTTCACCATTCTTATAAACATATACATCCTCATCCTGAAGCAAACTTAAAATCCTCCTTCCAACAAACCTCGCCTCTTCAAGTTCATCGGAACTACCATCTTTACTGTCATCTTTCTTTACGACAAGAATTTCAACAACGCCATCATCGTCAACTTCCCTTCCAACAATAATTGGCTTGTACTCAACTTCATGAACGCTTATCCTCTCACCCATAATTTTGCTAAACACATGATTAACAAATCCCGCAATCCCCTTCAAAAGCCGAAAACTTTCCCCCAAATATATCTCCTCCCCATCCTCTCTGCTTCGAATTTCCCTCCTCGTCCTGTCAAAAACCTCAACATCCGAACCCCTAAATCCATATATACTTTGTTTATCATCTCCAACCACAAAAAGTTTTATCTTTTCTAGAAAATCCTTTATCAAACTCTTCACGATCTCATACTGCAAATAATTCGTGTCTTGATATTCATCGATCATTATGTATTTAAACCTCTTTGAAAGCTCACTTCTAACATCTTCATTCCTTTCAAGCAATTCCCTGACCTTCAACTGCAAATCTTCAAAGTCAAGATATCCATTTTGAATTTTAAAGCCTTCGTATTCACGGACTATCTCGTCATAAAGTGAAATTATCAACCTTGTATCACCAACATATTGACGGTGAAAATTTTTAAACTCATCAAACCTGTCAATATATAAATCTCTTACGTCGTTATAAACCCTTTTTAAAATTTCAAGCACCCGCAAAGCCTCTGCTTGCACCTCTGGTCGTCTGCCACTTAGCAATTTTTCAACCTTACTTCGCAATTTCAATTCATCTGTAAAAATTATTTCGGAAGCAGCATTAAAAACTTGGTATGCGGTTGCGATATCACCACTTTCCATCGCATTTTCAAACTGGGAAGCGAACCCACGAAATTTAATGCTTGAATCAGTAGCTTCGTAAAAAATATGCCCAACCAAACTCCTAAAGATATTCACCATCCTGCTTCCCTCAAAAACCTTAAAAACATATCCAAAAATTTTATCTTTCCACATATCAATTATCTCGTCATCGCTTTTGACCAAATAAATATCTCGCTTGACCTTCTCAACAAGCTCTCTTGAAGAAACGATCTTTTTTATGAACTTATAAAAGTTGTTTATCCCCATACGATCAACTATATCCAAAAGCTGAGCTGACTTTTCATCTCTTTGAGCTAAAAACTTTTTAATCCTATCCTCAGTGATTATATCAATCACTCGATCCCGCTCCGCTCCTTCAAGCACAGTGAAATTAGGATCGACCCCCGCTGATACGGCAAACTCCCTGAGAATTCTCGCACAAAATGAATGAATAGTCCCAATCACAGCGGATGGCATAGCATCTCTTAACTTCTCAAACTTTCTCAACTCGTCGATATCATTTGCATCCATTGCCTCTTTTATCCTTTTCTCTATAGCTTCCGTCGCTCTCTTTCTCAGTTCGCTTCCAGCCTTTTCAGTAAAGGTTATAACCACGATGCTTTCAACGATATCGCTGAAATCATCAGTTGGAGCTGGAACAGAATTGATAAGCTCTTCAAGCGTCTTGATGTATTTTTCAATTAAAACTGTCGTCTTGCCAGAACCTGCGCTTGCGGTGACAGACAAATGTTTTGATGATTTTACAGCTCTTTCCTGTGATTCGGTTAATCTCATAATCCTTTGGTGTTTCCAATGTTTTTTGGATTTAAAAATTGCTCCCACCTGAAAAATAACTCCGCTTCAGCAATTATATCATACATGCAGTATTGCGCTATTTCTTTAAATCTACCTTCGTTGAAAAGTTGATTTATATCATGACCAGTTATTCCATGCGATTTCGGACTTTCTATATTGAAAACTTTGCAGTAAAAATCAAGCGAAAATTTTCTCGTCAATCCGAAAAATGTAAACTCCTCAAGCAAATCAATATGCGGTTCACGCTTTGTCCTGTTATATTCCATTAGATCACGGCTCGGCTTTATGCCAAGTATTGCAGACCTCAACATCAAAAACGGACAATCAAACCCACGACCGTTAAATGTTATAAATGTCTTAAACTTCGAAATATATCCCCAAAACTTTTGAATTATCTCAGCCTCACTTCCAGAAATGAATTTTATCTTCACTTTGTCTTTCCTCGATTCATCCGAAGCAAAAACATTTATCACCTTATCAATTTCATATTCCCATTCCTCTTTCTCGTTCGCTTGATAAAGCACCACACCTTGTGACGAATCAACATTTAACATTCCAATTGCCACAACTTGTGCAGTCAACGGATAAAGATTTAACCTCTCTATCACCTTCGCTCGTTCTTTTTCACGCTTTTCTTCACTCTCTTCTTCCTCCGCAAATTTCATCAAATATTCATATTGAACATCGTCAAAAACATCAATCGGGAAACCAGATGTTTCAATGTCAAACAAAACACGCCCCTTCATCTCTTAACCCCAGCTTTTTATTTGAACCCCGAATTTAACCTCATTAATTCTACAAATTTCAATATACGGGCAGTTGCCACATATGCTCTGCAGAGATTCATCATGTTCCGTTAAATTGAACTTACCTTCAATGATTCCATCCACAAACTGATTCGCTTTACCAACCGCTTCATCAATCTTTTGCTTGAATATTTCCTTATTGAAATAATTACTTTCTCTACTTCTCCTAATTTTTTCCTGAATTAACACAGCCTTACTTTTAACATCACGCCGAACAATATAATTATATCCCCCAATTCCTTCTAACTCTCTCTCCTTCAGTTTAAAAATTTCCTCAGCAATTTTTATATAAAGCGGAATTTGAAGATGAATCCCTTTCTCAATTTGCTCCTGATTCACATAACCACTGCCCGTCTTGTAATCGTAAACTATGAACTCATTATTAGCGACATCAATTCTATCAATCTTTCCTTGAATTTTTACCCTCCCAAGTTCAATTGGGTCATTGATTGAAAGTTCTCTATCGCTATTTCTTCTTGCACCAACCTTTGGACCAAATGCAACTTCAAAATAAGTTGGCTTGAAATTTAAACTCATATTTTGTTCATTCTTGACAAAAGCAACAACGCTTCTCTCAAGCTCCCTAACCTCAATTTCCCAAAGTGGATGGCTTATCTCAAACTCACGAACTTTCTTTTTGGCTATTTCTTTGATCAAGGAGAGTGCACCATCAACATCATCACGAACAAGTTTTCCTGTCTCACGCCACCTCGTGTAAAACTCGTAAAGAACCTCATGGTAAAGGATTCCACGCTCAATCGGAGTGAGAAGTTCCTCTATCTCCTCAACGCCTTTTAACCCGAGAACTCTTTCAACGAAATACCTATATGGGCACTTACCGTATGTCTCAATCTGTGAAATTGAAAAAATCTTCCTTTCATGCTCCCCAAGCTTTCTTCTCTCTTCTTCATAAACTGGTTTCACAATGCCCTCATATTCAAGATAGTCCCCCTCATGAGTTTCACTTCTGCTTATGTTTATTCTGGAAATATCAAAAACACGCTTGAGGCTATCCCCATAATTTTCAACAAGCTTTGAAAATTTTCGCTCAATGAAATCAAATGAGTTTAAATTTTCAGAGTTAAACTTTAAAAATCTACCGTAGCGCTCATAAAGTTCATCCGCTGAATAAATCCAATCTTTAAAAGCGGACGAGTCAACAGTTTCAAAGTCTATCACCTGTTCAAGTGAGTCAATAAATCTTGATCTGACAAGCTCATTATCGTTATCAGTTCTTGGATATGTCATATAAAGATGTGATTTGAAATTCACAGCGCCTTGGTAGAAAAGATATCGTTCGTCAAGTTTGTGCATCTTTCTTGTCTTTCTTAAACCCTCGCTTAAAAAAACTTCTGGCTCATATACTGAAGGGAATTCGGTGTCCACAAGCCCAGCAATTATCATCACATCGAAATTTAATCCTCTTGTTTCCTCAAGCGTTGTGACATAAACTCCGTAACCAAATTTTTGCCTTATGTTATAACGAGCCCTCGGGAGCGCCCTTTTTATTAAGTCGACATAATACTTCAGACCATACTTCTCCCTTCGTCTCATATTAAATTCAAAAACTTCAAGAAGTTCATCCAGTGTTTCAATAAACTTCTGATAAGCTCTTGCATCACGCTCAATCTCATCGTGAGTTGCAATTTTTCTCGGAACCTTTAAAATTTGCTCATTAACTTTAAGATCGGCAAGAATTCCATAAAGATTATCTCTGAACTCCGACGGCGTCATTGGTTTGTTAAACTTATCAACAACCTTAACCATAAGATCTTCGAAATCGAATAATGCACTTTCAAAAATCTCCTTTTCCTTTTGAATTTGCTCATACTCATCTTGATCATTGGTCATTTCAAGCTTTGATTTTAATATCTCAATTCTCCTTTTAACTCTCTCATACCAAACTTCCCTGCCATTTTTAATCTTGAGCTCCTTTGAAACTATATAAATGTTTTCCGCTTTTAATTCCCTTCCAACAACGGATGAAAAATCAAAGTAAGGACTCATCAAAACTTTTATTATATCGTTTATCCGATAATCATTGATTGGGATCTCAAGTAGTGAAACTATCGAAGAAACAAGGGGAGAACGCTCAAGATAAAATCTATCCGTGATGTTTGCAGGAATTCCATAGATAGCAAAAATTTCCCTGAAAAGATTTGTATATTTATCAGGTCTGTAAGTAGCTACACAGATTTTGCTTAAATCTATATCTGGTCTTTCGCTGACAATTTTTTTAATCACCCGTGCTATCGTTCTGACCTCGTCGATTCTATCACTTGCCTCAATAAGCGTCACATATCCCTTCGCATCATACTTGCCTTTAAAATTTGAACCGATGTAATTGAAAAGATACTTATTTAAATGCCTCGCAAATTTATCGTTCTCCGTTTTAGGTCTCACCTCATACCTTTTAAATCCAGCGTCCACGAGCCTATTATAACATTCATCAAGGTGTCCGAAAAGGTTGTTATTTTTTTCAAAGTAGTCAAAAAAGATGACGGTTGATAAATCATGAACCTTTGTTAAGATCTTTATCAAATTTGTCTCAGGCAGACGAAACATCGAAAAACCTTCAATGAAAACTAAATCAACATTGTAAAATGCGCTTCTGAAAATTGAGTTAACATTCTCCCAATTTAATATATCGTTCAACTCTTTGAAAATCCCAGGAACATCGATAAAACCATTGCTCATTAGAAATCCCTCATACCGTTCATAAATCCTCACAAGATCCTGAAGTTTTATCCTGTCCTCGATCTTTTCAACTTTCTCAATTTCTTCATACAACTTTGCTGGATAAATTCCATCTTCTTTTAGTCCAATTATGGTATCGATGATCCTATTTAAAGTTCCTCTTGGAAGTTCCTTTTGCCCCACCTGCCCAGGTGGTTTGAAATATGTAAGCTCATCAATTATATCTTCAATTGCAATTTGAAATAAAAGAGATTGAATTGTTTCTGATATCAGGCGCTTTGGTTTTTCAAGATTAGCGCTGTAATATAATCTTCGCGCAAAAAGTTCAAGCGTGAAAAGATTAATCTCTGGCATAACCCCATTATTAGAAAACTCAAGCAACTCCCTTCGCAATTCCCTTATCTTTCTTCGCGTCGGAACGATATAAACAAAGGTATCAAATTTTCCAGCCCTTATTCTGCGCTCTATTTCTTTTTTTATATCCGCTACCCTCGTCCCTGGGGGAAAGCTCAAAATTACGCTCATTGCGTGAGAAATTTTGTTTAACCTCTGAAAAATTTAACCTGTCTCAAAATAAAAACAAAATCAGTATTTCAAGCTTTCTATCATTCTAACAAAATCTTTAAAAACATAACTGCTATCATGAGGTCCCGGCGATGCCTCCGGATGATATTGAACTGAAAAGGCGGGAAAATTTTTTAATCTCATCCCCTCAACTGTTCCGTCATTTAAGCTTATATGAGTGATCTCCACATCTTTCTCTTTCATTGAATCGGGATCAACGGCGAAACCATGATTTTGTGAAGTTATCTCAATTCCACCTGAGATTAAATTTTTAACGGGATGATTCGAACCTCTGTGCCCAAATTTCATTTTATATGTTCTACCTCCAATTGCAAGAGCAAGAATTTGATGCCCAAGACAAATCCCAAGGATTGGCTTTCGACCAATAATTTTCTTTACATTTCTCACGGCATAAGTTAAAGCAGATGGATCACCAGGTCCGTTTGAAAGGACAACCCCATCTGGGTTCAAAGATAAAACATCATCCGCATCGGCGTTTGCTGGAACAACAAAGACATCGCAACCAAGGTTTTTCAAACTTCGCATAATGTTAAGTTTTACACCGAAATCATATATGACCACAAAAAATTTGCTCCCATCATCTTTATTAAAAAAGAAACTTTCATCAGTTGTTACAGAACTTGCCAGATCAAGCCCGCTCATTTTCGGTACCTCCCTCGCTTTCGCTATCAAACTTTGATCACACAAGTCAACCGTAGATATAACGCCACGCATCGCGCCCTTGTCCCTTATCTGCCTCACGAGAAATCTTGTGTCAACATCCGCAATCCCAACCACACCATGTTTTCTTAGGTAATCTTCAAGCGAGCCCACCGCTCGCCAGTTGCTGTAAAACTTTGAAATTTCATAAACAACGAGACCCGCAATTTGGGGAGATTTAGATTCAACATCTTCATAATTTACACCGTAGTTTCCAATGAGCGGATTCGTAAAAATTAAAATTTGTCCCTTGTACGATGGATCAGTTATAATCTCTTGATACCCTGTCAAAGCAGTATTGAACACAACTTCACCTCCAGCTTCGCCATCAGCCCCAAAGCTTATCCCCTCAACTACAATTCCATTTTCAAGAGCAAGTTTCGCCTTTTTCATTTCATTATCTCAAACTTTATTTCTGTATGATACTCTTGTAAACTTTTTATCGTTAAATTACCTTGTCTTAATTTTTTTATCGCTTCGACCGCGCTTAAACCAGCTGAAAGAGTTGTGACAAATGGAATTTTATATTTAACCGCATTCCTACCAATCGCAAATTCATCAAATCTTGAAGCCTCGCCAAGCGGTGTGTTTATTATAAAGTTTATCTTCCCCTCCCTTATGTAATCGACGATATCAGGATGTCCCTCATTCACCTTATAAACTTTTTCAGCATAAATTCCGTTTGACCTTAAAAATTTCGCAGTCCCATCCGTTGCAATTATCTTAAAACCAAGATTGACAAACTCGTTGGCGATTTTAAGAACTTTTTGATTCTTATCCCTGTCGTTAACACTTATCAAAACAGCTCCAGATGTCGGCAAAAGATTTCCCGCCCCAATTTGAGCCTTCGCAAAAGACTCCCCAAATGAGTAAGACAAACCGATGACCTCACCAGTCGACCTCATCTCAGGACCGAGAAAAACGTTTACATTTGGAAATTTTGAGAATGAAAAGACGGGCGCTTTACATGCTTTAATCCTGAGATTTCTAAAATTGAAATCGTAAAGCCCAAACTCATCGATCACAGCGTCAGAACTTTTGACAAGGAGCTTAGTTGCAATTTTAGCAAACGGTATCCCTGTTGCCTTACTTATGAACGGAACTGTCCTTGACGAGCGAGGATTTGCCTCAAGAACATAGACCACACCATCTTTTTCTGCAAATTGAATGTTTATTAAGCCAACAACTTTCAACGCAAGAGAAATTTTCTGAGTGTACTCAATCATCTTTTCAATCGTATCATCTTCAGCCATAATTGGCGGGAAAATGCAGGAACTATCGCCAGAGTGAATCCCAGCTTCTTCTATATGTTCCATTATCCCCATAACTAAAACTCTCTCACCATCGCATATCGCATCGACATCATATTCAAATGCATCCTCAAGAAATTGATCTATCAAAATAGGGTTCTCTTGAGAGATTTTAATTTCATTTTTCAAATAATCAACCAACGAATCTTTCGAGTAAATTATCTTCATCGCTCTCCCGCCGAGAACATATGATGGACGAACAAGCACAGGGAATCCAATCATATTGGCAATTTCAACAGCTTCGTCAATTGTCCTAGCGTAACCACAAGCTGGATAATTAATTCCAAGTTCATCAAGCAACTTCGTGAATTTACCTCTGTCCTCAGCTATATCTATGCTTTCGGGGGATGTGCCGAGAATTTTTACACCGTTTGCCTTGAAAACCTTTGCAAGTTTTAAAGGAGTCTGACCGCCGAAACTAATTATAACCCCATCTGGCTTTTCAAGTTCAACTATGTTCATAACATCTTCAAAAGTTATCGGCTCAAAGTATAACCTATCGGCAGTATCATAATCTGTCGAAACCGTTTCAGGGTTGCAATTTATCATTATCGTTTCGTAACCCTCCTCCTTTAAGGCAAATACAGCATGAACATTTGCATAATCAAACTCAATCCCTTGCCCAATTCTATTTGGTCCGCTTCCGATGATTAAAACTTTTCTTTTGTCCGTTGGGATCGATTCATTTTCGAGATCATAACTTGAGTAAAAATAAGGAGTATAAGATTCAAATTCAGCAGCGCAAGTGTCGACTGTTTTATAAACTGGAATAATGTTAAGTTTTTTTCTTAAATCCCTTATCTCGCTTTCCGTTCTCCCCCAAATAAAAGCCAGCTGTTTGTCAGAAAAGCCATTTTTCTTCGCCCTTAAAATAATCTCTCTCGCAAGCGATGGATTTTCGTCGGCAAGTTTAAAAATGTCGGGTATTTTTCTCAACTCGTTTTCTATCTCAACTATCTCCCTCAAATTATAAAGAAACCATCTGTCAATTTTGGTCAGTTCGTAAACCTCGTCAACGCTCATGCCAGACATAAAAGCATATCTTATCCAAAAGATGTTGTCCCATTTATTTTGTTTTAACCTTTCAACAATTTTTCTTTTCAATGCCCCATCGCCTTCAAAATTTTGTATCTCATCCTTTCCGTCGCACCCAAGCCCAAATCTATCAATCTCAAGCGACCTTATCGCTTTTTGAAATGCCGACTTGAAATTTCTCCCTATAGCCATCACTTCGCCAATCGACTTCATCTGAACTCCAAGCGTATCATCAACTTCTTTAAATTTTTCAAAATCCCATCTTGGTATCTTGACAACGCAATAATCGATCGATGGTTCAAAGGATGCAAGTGTTTTCTTCGTTATATCATTCGGTATTTCATCAAGCGTATAACCAAGAGCAAGGAGCGTCGCTATTTTCGCAATTGGGAAACCCGTCGCTTTGCTTGCAAGGGCTGAACTTCTGCTAACGCGTGGATTCATCTCGATGACAAATACTTCGCCATTTTCAGGATGAATTGCAAATTGAATATTTGCCCCACCAGTTTCAACCCCAATTTCACTCATTATCATCTTCGCATAATCCCTAAGTCTCTGATATTCCTTGTCTGTTAATGTCTGCGCAGGTGCAACTGTGATTGAATCACCCGTATGAATTCCCATTGGATGAAAATTTTCAATTGAACAAACGACAATAAAATTATCTTTTCTATCGCGCATCACCTCAAGCTCATATTCCTTCCAACCGATCAAAGATTGTTCGATCAAAACTTTTCTGATTGGACTTTCTATAAGTGCTTTCTCAAGTTTCCTTTTTAAATCATCGAAATCATACGCCACCGCGCCGCCAGTTCCACCGAGCGTAAAACTTGGCCTTAAAATCAACGGGAAACCAATCCTTTCAGCAAACTTCAAACCATCTTCAACAGTTTTAACGAAAGCGCTCTCGGGGACCTTGAGACCTATTTTCTCCATAGACTTTTTAAAAAGTTCCCTATCCTCCGCCTTTTTTATCGCCTCAATGCTCGAACCGATAAGTTTAACGCCATATTTTTCAAGAATTCCAAGCTCATGAAGTTGAACCGCAAGGTTTAAGGCAGTTTGACCCCCGAGCGTGGGAAGAAGCGCATCTGGCTTTTCTTTCTTGATAATCTCTTCGAGAAAATACGGGGTCAACGGCTCAAGATAGGTTGCATCTGCAAATTCGGGATCAGTCATTATCGTGGCAGGATTATTATTGACAAGTATAACCCTCAAGCCATGATTTTTAAGAACTTTACAGGCTTGAGTCCCCGAATAATCAAATTCACAGGCTTGACCCACTACGATTGGACCGCTCCCGATGATGAGGACGGATTTTATATCAGTTTTCACATCTTCCCTGCCTAAAATTTTTCCTCAAATATAATAATTCGAGAAAACCAATGCAAATGGATAGACACCAAAATTACTACCTTATAGAAAATTTGTCGCATCTCAACATAGCTTTTCATCAACCCAAAATCATTTCATCAAATCGAGGGTATGTTTTACTCCTACCGCAATAAGCAGAGTTCTCAATTTAATTTCTTCTGTTCTGTAAATCGCGGTTTCATTTATTTTAAAAAGGCCGAGGGAATACTTTATATCAAAAAAGGGCACTATTCTCCCAAGATTAAATTCAACCCCAGAACCGAGGTCAATTCCAATATCAGAGGAAACCACAGCCCCTGATATCGACATTATCTTTACCATATCCCAATCCACAGCTTCAAATTCATATTTAATTTCACCACTTAACCATATCGATGGTTCAACACCAAACAATAAGTATGGCTTCACAATACCTGTTGAACGGAACCTTACTTTAGCTAAAATTGGAGCATTAAGGTAGTTCAATTTAACTGTTATCTTTCTTACTCCATTATTTGAATAGACCCCTCTTCGTTGTGAAACGCCTATTCCGGCTTCAACTTCTAAGATATCTGAAGATGTTACCCCTAAGGCTACACCACCCTCAATTCCAATCCCAAAATTTTGCTTTACCCCATCTGGAAGTCCTTTCACACTCAAACGCCCTAAAGATAGCCCAATTCTACCCCCTATCTTTATTATTTCCGGGTTTATCTCTTGTGCTTTCGCAAACTGCATTAGAGCAATTGTTACAACCATCAAAACCACTATGGCTACTTTCTTCCATAGCATTTTAATACCCCATTTAAATTTTTTTACCACTCAAAAACCATGGTGAGGCACAATAAATTTCTTCATGTTTTTGTTGCCAGAAAAAGTTAATAAACAAAAATACAATTGTCAAGCGAAATAACCCCCTTGCGTTAAGGAAGTTATACTAAACTCTTAAAAGCTCACTAATTGTGGGTTATTTTCTTATGATTGGGCTTTCACTATAGGAAAATTATTAACAAATTGTGCAAGTTTGGATTTATAAGATGCTGCTCTGTTTCTGTGGATAATTCCTTTGGCAGCAAGCTTATCAAGTATTGAATAAACTTTTTTGAGCATAAGCTCGGCCTCTTCTTTTGTCGCGGCCGTTTTAACCTTTTTAATAAATGTTTTCATCATCGACTTATAATGCTTGTTTCGCGCTCTTCTCTTTTCAGATTTTCTCAATCTCCTTTCGGCTGACTTAAGATTCGGCATTTGAGCAAATTCTATTAATTTTTAAAAATTTTTGTTGCGGGGGCGGGATTTGAACCCGCGACCTTCGGGTTATGAGCCCGACGAGCTACCAGCTGCTCCACCCCGCGGTGATTTTTGCGGATATAAATATAATAAACTCAACCATAAATTTCAAATTAAACTCGACCAACTAAAGTTTGACAATTTTCACCAAAATTTTTATCTTTTAAAGCAGTCTAAATTTAACCAAGAGATTAATGAGACTTAAAGATAAAGTTGCAATCATAACAGGTGCATCACGCGGGCTGGGAAAAGCAATAGCGGAATCCTTCGCTCGCGAGGGCGCCTTAATCGCAGTATGTTCAAGAACAAATGAAATCTTCACAGTCGCTGATCAAATCAAAACTACATGCTCGAGCTGTTACGCTGGAAAACTTGATGTCGCAAATTACAATGAGGTCAAGGAATTCGTCGAAGCTGTTCATAAAAAGTTTGGGAGAATAGATATACTCGTAAATAACGCAGCAATACTTGGGGAGAGAACAAACATCGCTGATTACCCAATTGATGTGTGGGAAAAGGTGATCAACATTAACTTAAATGGTGTTTTTTACTTTTCACACGAGGTCGTTAAATATATGATGACACAAGGAAACGGAAGCATAATTATGGTAAGTTCGAGCGTTGGACGAAAGGGAAGAGCAAGATGGGGAGCTTATGCAGTCTCAAAATTTGGAGTTGAAGGACTCGTTCAAGTCCTTGCCGATGAACTTAAAGATACAGGCATAAGGGTTAACTCTGTAAACCCAGGTCCACTTGCAACAAAGATGCGAAAGCAAGCTTACCCAAATGAAGACCAATCAAAACTAAAAAAACCAGAAGAGATCGTTGATATTTTCATATACTTAGCCTCCGACGAATCCAACGGTATCACAGGAATGCAATTCGACGCTCAAGATTTTAAACTAAATGAAATAAAGAAATGAGTCGAAAATTACTTCTTCTTGCAATTAGTGCTTTATTTTTCTTTTCGTGTTTTTATCCAAGATCAACTTCACCACAGATTGACGAAAAGGACCTATTCAAACATTTAAAACACATAGCCTCAGATGAGCTTGAAGGAAGAAGAGCTGGAACAAGGGGAGCTGAACTTGCCAGTAATTACATAGCAAATTATTTCAAAAAATTTGGATTGAAACCCGCTGGAGATAATGGAACCTACTTTCAATATTTCGATTTCGTCAGCGATGTCAAAATGGGTGATTCAAACTTTGTAAGCTTCAAAACAAACAGCGAAGAAATTAAACTAAATTTTAAATCGGATTTCATTCCACTTCCTTTCAGCGAATCTGGAAAAATTAAAAGCGATGTAATTTTCGCTGGCTACGGTATAACTGCCCCAGAACAAAACTATGATGATTACGAAGGAATTGACGCACGTGGAAAAGTTGTAATAGTCCTAAAAGGAACACCAGATGGCTACAAAGCACATTCCCCGTTTGAAAAATACCTATCCATTAGATATAAAGTTAGCAACGCTCAATCAAAAGGCGCTGCTGGCGTTATCTTAGTTGATCCATTTTCAGAAAAATTTGAGAAATTCACATATGATTATTCCGCAGGAAAGGCGGGCATTCAAGTTATTGAAGTCAAAAATAGCGTAATTGACAAATTATTCAAAGCGTGCGGATACGATTTCAAACTTTATGATATCGTTAAAAAAATTTACGATTCCCAGAAACCCAATTCATTTCCCATAAAAAATTTAAATGCTGAAATTCAAACGGATGTTCGCTATATCAAGTCAAAGGTTGCAAATGTCATAGGTTATATTGAAGGTTCAAATCACGAATTAAAGAACGAATATATCATAATCGGTGCACATTACGATCATCTCGGCTGGGGCGGACAGGGTTCGCTTATCCCTGATACAGTTGCAATTCACAATGGTGCCGATGATAACGGTTCTGGAACTGTTGGTTTGCTTGAACTTGCGGAATATTTTTCACACAACAGGAAAAAACTTAACAGAACTTTGGTCTTTATAGCCTTTACAGCTGAAGAAGAGGGAACAATTGGTTCAGGATATTATGTAAAAAATCCAGTTTTCCCGCTTGAAAATACAATCGCCATGATAAATATGGACATGATCGGACGAATGAAGGAAAATAAGTTGACAATATATGGCGTTGGAACAAGCCCTATATGGAACGAGATAATTGAAAGATTGAACTCTGAATTTAAATTTGAACTAAACCTTGTAAAAGATGGATACGGTCCAAGCGACCATGCACAATTTTATTCAAAAAATATCCCGGTGCTTCACTTCTTCACGGGAATACATGGGGATTATCATAAACCAAGCGATGATTACGACAAAATAAACTACCAGGGACAAAAAAAGATTCTCGACTTTATCGCAAGTTTGACTCTTGAACTTGACAAATCTAAAGAGAAACCACAATTCGTCAAGGTGGAAACACCACAAAGGAGCGCGCGTGGATTTAGGGTGACACTTGGCGTCGTCCCCGATTACTCCGAGGAAGTTCAAGGTATGAAAGTTAGTGATGTTCGTCCAGGAACCCCAGCGGAGAAAGCTGGGATTAAACCTGGGGATGTGATTATAAAGCTTGGTGAAAGGGAAATTAAAAACATTTACGATTATACCTATGCACTTGGTGATTTCAACCCTGGCGATGAAGTTGAGGTAATTATTTTAAGAAATGGAGAAAAATTGAGCTTTAAAGTAAAGTTTGAAGAGAGAAAGTAAAATTAACAAAAAGGAGGCAAAATGAATCCTGAAGCAAAAAAGAAAGCCTTGAGGATGATCACTTACGGTCTTTATATTTTGACTTCAAAATCTGGAGATAGATATTCAGCAGGAACTGTTAACTGGTTAAGTCAGTCTTCCTTTGAGCCACCGCTTGTTATGGTAGGGGTTAAACGGGATTCCGGATTGCATAGCACAATTTCAGAAAGTGGTGTTTTCGCAGTCAACATACTTGCATCAGATCAAAAGGAAATCGCTTCAGCGTTCTTTAAACCAACAAGCGTGGAAAATGATAAGATAAATGGTTATAGATTTGAACAAGGCGAAACCGGTTCTCCGTTACTTGTCGACCTTCCGGCATTTTTTGAGTGTAGGGTGGTTGATAAAGTCGAAAGAGGAGATCATACAATTTTTGTTGGAGAGGTGATCAACGCTGGTGTGAGAAAAGAAGCAAAACCACTTGTTATGTGGGATACTGGCTGGTTTTACGGAGGATAAAAACAAAATGGAGGTGCTGTCATGAAGACAGCGGGCGATATCATTAAAGGTAAACCACTCTATTTTGTAGAGAGTGGTTCTTCAGTGCTTGATGCTGCAAAGCTTATGGCTGAAAAAAATATCGGTGCGGTTCTTGTGCTTTCAAAAGATGGGAAATTTCTCGGCATTTTCTCCGAACGGGATCTACTGAAAAGGGTCATAGCGAAGGGATTAAATCCAGCTGACATAAAAATCGACGATGTTATGACTCATGAAGTTATGATCGCATTTGAAAATGAATCTTATGAAGAATGTCTCGCGAAAATGAAAAAGGCTCAAATAAGACATCTTCCCGTTGTTGATAAAAACAACAACTTGCTGGGTATGCTTTCGCTTCGCGATCTTATGGATATCTCACTTGATGAAAAAACGGAAAAAATCGAACTTCTCCACAGCTACATTTACTATAGACCACCATTCGAAGAAAGTAAATAAAAACAAAAAAGGGAGAAAACTTGCCAGTAGTCAAGTTTGAGCGTGAAGGCAGAAGTATTGAAGTTCCGAAAGGTGCAAACTTGAGAAAATCTGCCCTAAAGGCGGGAATAAATGTTTACAAAGGTATAAATCAAATCCTCAACTGTCAAGGACATGGGCTCTGTGGAACATGCAGGGTTGAGATAATTCAAGGTGATAAAAATGTTAACTCGAAAACACCGATGGAGGAGTGGGTTTTAAAAGGTAAATTTCTAATTGCCCACAAAGTTAAACCAAACCTTCGGCTTTCCTGTCAAGTTAAGGTTGATGACGATATCGTCGTCCTGACAATGCCTGAATATGAAATTGATAAAGAAGAAACGATAGAAAGAGTTAAAATTTTTGCAGTGGTGACACTTTTTGCCTTGCTTTTCCTTGTGGGACTTGCGTTTATTGTTTTGGACTTCATCGGCAAACTCTAAACATTTAAAAATTAAGAAGGCTTTAAAAAATTGAAAATTTTACTCACCGGCGGAAGTGGTTTTCTTGGCTGGAATTTTTGTAAAACCTTACGATTCAAGCATGAGATCACCGCTTTTTACTTCCAACACGAATTATTCCTTGAAAAATGTAATTTCTATAAAATTGACATCAGAAATCGTGATGAGGTTTTTGAAGCGGTAAAAAAAATCCAGCCCGAAGTGGTTGTTCACACAGCTGCTATCACGAATGTTCAAATTTGTGATCAAGACCGCGACCTTGCTTATTCTGTAAATGTTGAGGGAACTAAAAACTTGCTTGACGCAAGTGCAGAGGTTGGGGCAAAATTTGTTTACATCTCGACCGATCTTGTATATAGTGGTGATGGAAGTTTCTTCACGGAAGATACTAAGCCGGAACCCAAAAGTTACTATGCTCAAACAAAACTCGAAGCCGAAGAGATAGTTAAATCATACGATAATTACATAATTCTTCGTCTCGCCCTGATGTATGGATGGGGCAATGTTTTCACAAATTCGTTTTCCGATTGGCTTCATACTGAATTGAGAGCAAAAAGAAAAGTTAAGGTTTTTGCAGATCAATTTAGAACACCAATTTATGCGGTTGACGCAGTTATGGCGATAGATGAATTGATTTCAAAAGATATCAAAAATGATATCTTTAATCTTGGTGGTCCCGAAAGGATATCAAGATATAACTTTGCATTAAAATTTGCGGACGTCTTCGGGTATCCACAAGACTTGATCATCCCAGTGCCGATGGACTCGGTTAAAACCTATCTGGCTGGTGCTAAAGATTGTTCTCTCAACATAAGTAAAATTCAATCTGTGTTAAGCTTTAAACTTAAAAATGTAGATGAAGGATTGAACGCAATGAAGCGAAGTTAAATTTACAATAAAGTTTGATTATCTATGGCTTCCTTAAGTGGCAAAACAGTTATAATAACAGGGGCATCAAGCGGAATAGGAAAAGAGACAGCAAAAATTTTTGCAAAAGCAGGCTGTAAAGTTGTGCTTGCTTCACGAAATCTTGATAACTTGAAAAAAGTTGAAGAAGAAATTCGAAATCTCAATCCAAATGTCGTTGCCATTCAAACAGACGTCGGCGATTTTCGCTCACTTGATAACCTTATTGAACAAACTTTGAAAACCTTCAATAAAATCGATATTCTTATAAACAACGCTGGTTTCGGAATTTACGGTTGGTTCCACATGACTCCATTTGAAGATATTGAAAACATAATGCGTGTCAACTTCCTTGGCTCAGCTTACTTAATTCACAAAGTTTTACCCTTGATGATTGAGCAAAGAGATGGGATAATAGTCAATATCTCATCAGTCGTGGGGAAAAGGGGGGTATCTGGAATGGGAATATACTCCGCAAGCAAATTTGCTCTCACCGGGTTAACAGAAGCCCTTAGAGTTGAATATAAAAAATTTGGAATTCACTTTATAGGAGTGCATCCCGGAACCACTGACACAAAATTTTTTGAAAATGCAAGGTATTATGGAACGGACAGAATGCAAGGGAAATTTATGATAATGTCAGCAGAAAAAGTTGCAAAGGAAATTTTTAAAGCGGTTGTGAAAAAGAAAAGGGAAATTGTGTTAACACCGCTGGGAAAATTAACAGTTTGGATAAATAAGTTTGCTCCTTCATTTGTCGATTTTATGATGAGCAAGGTCATAAAGATAACTTGAATTTTTAAACACATAGGGTTAAATTTTTTATGAAAAAACTTTTGTTCGAAATTTTAAAACTGCACAACAAAATTAAAGGTGCCACCATGTCAACACTTGAAACCTACACTAAAGGGGGTAGTTTCTTAATTCAAGAAAGCTCACCTGAAAATACCTTTACTCCAGAAGATTTCACAGAACAGCACAAAATGATTTCTCAAACTGCAAATGAGTTTGTTGAGAAAGAAGTTTTGCCCAAAATTGAAGAAATTGAAGAGCAAAATTGGGAAGTTACACTTTCACTTATGCGAAAAGCGGGGGAAATTGGACTTTTAGCGGTTGATATCCCAGAAGAATATGGTGGACTTGGGCTTGACAAAACAAGTTCAATGCTTGTCGCTGAAGAAATCGGCAAAGCAAGTTCATTTGCTGTTACACACGGAGCACACACTGGGATTGGGACATTACCGATAGTTTATTTTGGGACGGAGGAACAAAAGAAAAAATATCTTCCAAAATTTGCAACAGGCGAACTAATCTCTTCATATGCTCTCACCGAACCAAATGCTGGCTCCGACGCACTTTCAATAAGAACAACTGCAACATTGAGCCCGGATGGCAAATATTATATCTTGAATGGAAACAAAATTTTCATCACGAACGCTGGAATAGCTGATGTTTATATCACCTTTGCAAAAATTAACGGTGAACATTTTACGGGTTTCATACTTGAAAAAAATTTCGAGGGGATCTCGCTTGGCAAAGAAGAAAAGAAAATGGGGATAAAAGGCTCTTCAACAAGGGCGTTGAATCTTGATAATGTGAAAGTCCCGATTGAAAATGTGCTTGGTGAAATAGGTAAAGGACACAAAATTGCATTTAACATTTTAAACATCGGGAGATTCAAACTTGGAGCTGCTGTGATCGGCGGGGCAAAAGCAGTTATAACTGAATCAGTTAAATACGCAAAGCAAAGAAAACAGTTTGGCAAGTCGATATCTGAGTTTGGGCTTATAAAACATAAAATCGGGGAAATGGCTATAAGAACATTTGTCGGTGAAAGCATGGTTTACAGAACCGCAGGTTTGATAGACAACATACTTTCGGGAATTGATAAATCCGATCCGAAAGCAAATGAGTTAGCATTGAAGGGAATTGAGGAATATGCAGTTGAATGCTCAATAATAAAAGTTTACGCTTCGGAAATACTTGATTATGTTGTTGACGAAGCCGTTCAAATCTTCGGTGGATATGGATATATAGAAGAGTATCCAGTTGCCCGTGCTTATAGAGATTCGAGAATAAACAGGATCTTTGAAGGGACAAATGAAATAAATCGCCTTGTGATAACTGGGATGCTCTTAAAACGAGCTATGAAAGGTGAGCTCCCGTTGATACCAGCAGCGCAGAAATTAACAGATGAAATAATGGGGATCGGTGTGCAAGAAGAAGAGGCAACCGGAATATTTGCTGAGGAGAAAAAACTTCTGAAATCAGCTAAGAAAGCCGGTTTATTTGTGGCTGGACTCGCCGTGCAAAAATACATGACAAAGCTTGAAGACGAAGAAGAAATCATTGGGCGCATAAGTGACATAATCATGGAAATTTATGCGATGGAAAGTGCAATTTTAAGGGTTGAGAAAATGCTTGCGCGAGGCGGAAAGAACAAAACAGACATATATATCGACATCGTAAAAGCCTTCGTGAATGATTCGATAATTCGCGTTGAAACATACGCAAAAGAACTTCTCTCAGCCATAGCTGAAGGGGACATGCTTAGAACCTACTTGACTGCCCTGAGAAGGTTAATAAAGCATATTCCTATCAATACAATTTCGCTAAGAAGGAAAATCGCTGACCATTTGATTGAAATGGAACGATATGCCCTGTGAATCTTTAACAAAAAATAGAGAATTTGGGCGACGGTGATAGTTGTGGAGAAATTGAAATTTTTAGCTTTACCTGTTTCAATTTTTATCGTTAGCATAATTGCTGGGATAATTTTTGAAAAAGTTATTCTTGGAAGGCTTCAGAAAATTGCGGAGAGAACAAAATGGGAAGGCGATGATATTATAATTGCTTCGCTTCGAAAATGGATAACTTTCTGGTTCGCCCTTGCGGGTTTATATATCGCCTGCACAACCTTACCGATAACACCTAATTTACTGTTCCTTCTACAAAAAGTTGTAATGGTTTTATATATTCTCTCCGTCACGATCGTCATTGCGAATATTAGCGTTGGCTTTATCAACATGTACAGCAAAAAAGCTCAGGATGTGCTCCCATCGACGAGCTTGTTTGTGTACCTGACACGAATTATAGTTTTCATAATAGGCATATTGATAATACTGCACTCATTGGGTATATCAATCACACCGATTTTAACAGCACTTGGCGTTGGGGGTCTTGCTGTTGCTTTAGCTTTGCAAGACACACTCTCAAATCTATTCGCCGGATTGCACATTATACTAACAAGACAAATAAAGCCCGGAGATTACATAAAACTTGAAACTGGTGAGGAAGGATATGTCGTTGATATAACATGGCGAAACACAACGATAAGAGAACTGCCAAACAATTATATAATTATCCCAAATTTAAAGCTTGCCCAAGCAATTGTTAAAAACCACTATCTGCCAGATAGAGAAATTTCCGTTACCGTTCAGCTTGGCGTAAGCTACGACAGTGACCTTGAAAAAGTTGAAAGGGTAACCATCGAAGTTGCAAAGGAAGTGATGATGGAAGTTCCCGGTGGAATCCCTGAATTTCAGCCTTTTATCCGATATCATACCTTTGGAGATTTCAGTATAAACTTTACCGTTATCATGCGGTGCAGAGAATTTACAGATCAATATCTGATAAAACATGAATTCATAAAAAGATTACATAAACGCTATAAAGACGAGGGAATTATCATTCCATTCCCGATAAGAACAGTTTATATAAATAAGGAAAACGAATCTTAAACGCTCAATATGAATCAAGCAGAAATCAACGCTGAGAAGTTCAAATTTAAAATACAGGTACAGGTTAGAAGTTTTGATCTTGACTCTTACGGGATAGTTCATAACTCGGTTTACCTTAAATATTTTGAGATTGCAAGAACGGAATATATAAGACAAGCGCTAGGAATTGATCCCGGTCGCTTTTTCACAGATTTTTACTTTGTGCTTGCAAAAAATGTTTGT
>NZ_CZVS01000016.1:0-20000 GCF_001535985.1 Candidatus Kryptonium thompsonii
TGCTTCTCTAAAACTTGCTCGGTTTGTTTTAAAATTTCATTCAGTTTTTGCTCTACTTGAATTCTCTTTAAAAGATTGATTGTTCTTTCTATGCTTCTTCTGAAATTTTCCTCTGAAAATTGGAACTTTTCAAGCGCTTGCCTTATGAGGTCGGGGTTAAGATTTTGCATCGCCTCCTCAAATCGTTTCATCAACTCCTTCAACTCCGGTATGTCAAGTTGATTTAACAACTTCTGAAGCTCAAGATATTTCTCAAGCGTCTCGGGTGAAAGCAAGCGATTTTCTTCCATCTTTTGAACTAAGTTTTGGAGTTTCTGTGTTGTCTCTTTTATCTTGTTTTGAAGTTCTTGATATTGTTTTGCAATGTTTTGGATCTGTTGTTGCCTTTGCCAGTCAAGTTTTAAATTGCCCTTCTTTAAATCTTTCTCAATTTCATCCATTTCTTTGCGCAATTTCTTCGCCATCTCAAAAACATCTTTCACATCTTGGTAGATCTCATTTTGAGATTGCTCAACCTGTGCCAATATTTCATGTAGGGATGGAAATCTTATAGTGTAAAGTTCGGTTCGTGCTGACTTTGGCCCACTGACGAAATCATTATCGAAAACCTCAAGATAATAACTTAACACATCATCAGGGGCAAGATCGAGTTCAGATAAATCCCAAAGATATGGAACTTCCTGCTCTTTGGAATTTTTATTAATTGCAATCTCAATAAATTTGAACTCGTCCCATGGTTTAACATATCTTGAAAAGTTTAATTTATACGCAAGTCGCATCTTTGTAAACCCAAAATCATCGCTTATCTTTGCAAGAATCCCAACCTGCATATCCCTTGAAATGTCAATGCTTTTTTCGGGCCTTAATATCTGAACCTTTGGATACTCATCTTGAATTATGTTAATTTTGTATTCGACGGGTTGTTCGTTTTTTAAACCATCTTTGCTTTTAAGTTCTATGTGATATGTTCCACTTTGCATTAATTTGACATTGCCCTTTGCCATTGTTTCATTAACATCAAGGGCTGAAGTTAAACCATTATTGAAGACGAGTTTCGCCGAATCAAGCGATTTATTCGATAAAATCTCAAACTTTGCGATTGTCCCAGCTATCGCAGTTATATCCCCCATGTTATCCTCAAGATAAACAGGCGAAAAACCAGTGTAAGATGGATAAAGAAGTTGAACTTTTAAAAGTTTTACAATGGGTTTGTCAATTACATCGATTTTAAATTTTTCGGTTTTTAGATCTTTAACTTTGACGAAATACTCAAACGGTGTTCGGACATTGTAAATTTCATGCTCAAATTCACCCGCGTGGCTTCTATCCGATTTTATCCTTTTAATTTCAAAATTTTTCATCCCTTCCTGTGAAAGGTAAAGTTCCACCTCTCCAGGTATCTGTGGTATCGTTTGAATTTTTATTTTAACATTCGCACCTTTTTCAACGGTTGCGTTGCCAGGTTCGATTTTGATTGTGTAATCTTCAGGTTTTAAAAACTTTTTATCATAGTTTAGAATCCTGACGAAAGAGCTTCTAAACTCGGGGAGAAGGACCAAGCTTAAGATGAAGACCCCAAAAAATTAGAAGAGAAGATAAAATTTTCCTGTTTGATTCCGATTTATCGATCTCGCTCCATTCAAACTTTAAAACTTCGCTCGCAAGCTGAGCGAAAGCGGAATCAATTAATTCTTCTGAATATAAATTTTTAGACTTTGATTTTTGCTCATAAATTTGCAAGGCATCCACAAGTTTATCCCTGACTTCAGGATGCTTCGCCCAAACCAGCTTTGCTAATTCAATATCGCTTTTTGACTTTAAAAGTCCAACAAGTTTTAAAATCGACGGTAGAACATGTACGCAAAAACTTAATGCAAAAATTGAAATAGCGATGTAAAAAATCAATTTTCTAACTGGTGAAGCAAAATAAAATTCAGATTCGAATAAACCAATTAAAATCAGAAAAAGTATAACCGAGACGAACCAGCGCGAGAACCTCGTTTTTAATTCCTCGCGGTCAAGCGATTTCCTAAGTCGCTCAAGTTTTGATTTTATCTGCAAATAAATTTCATTCATCTTCATTTAAAGTTTAATTTGTCAGCGCCCATACAACTATATTTGTTCCAAATCTTAGCGCCTCTTGCCTTTTTTCTTCAGGGTCGTGGTGAACTTCGGGATCAGCCCAGCCATCACTTGGATTTGATTCATAAGTGTAAAGAACGACGAGTCTACCGTTATGGAAAATTCCAAATGCTTGCGGAGGTTTATTGTCGTGTTCATGTGTTTTTGGAGTTCCATTTGGGAAATTGAAATAACAATTGAAAAGCCCATATGAAAATGGTAATTCAACAAGTTCTTTATCTGGGAAAACCTTTTTTATCTCGCGTCTGAAGGACTTATCCATGCCGTAATCATCGTCAGCGTAGAGAAAACCGCCGTTTTCAAGATATATTCTTAATCTTCTGGCTTCTTCCTCATTGAAACTTATATTTCCATGTCCAGTCATAAACAGAAATGGATAAGAGAAGATGTTATCGTTCCCGATGTCAACGAATTCGTAAACTGGTATCACATCAATGTTTGTATTTTCCCTGATGAATTTTAAAAGATTTATCTCCGCTGATGGGTCATTATACCAATCGCCACCTCCACGATATTTCAAACGCCCAATTTTAAAAGCGCTTTTTAGTTGGTATGCTTCTTGAGCTGTTGAATAATGATTTAACTGGACGATCGCTAAGAAAAGGGCAAATGCGAAGATTGTCACTATTTGAATAAATTTGCGCTTCATAACCTTGGGAGAATTTATATTATCTTCAAAAGAAATTTAGAAAAGATTCACTCAATTGTCAAATTGGAATAGCTTGCTTAAAATGGTCAATTTTATTTTGCGGACTCGTTGAAAAATGTCCTCAGTTTGTTTTCATATTCACTTAAAACAAAGTTTTGAAAATTGTTTGGATGCGCTTTTGAAGCATATGGTCTGCATCTGAACATTAAGTCTCTTTCTTCTTCTGTTAAGTTTGGATATCTCCTTTGCCAGATTCTTTGCCATTTGTTCATCAAAACAAAATCAAGCTCGTCAAGCTCACTGTCGTTGAAGGGCATCTCAATGAATTTCTCTAAAAGAAATTGAGAGAACGGTGATCGTTTTGAGATCAACTTCGGGATTGATGGCGGGGTAAAATTCGGGATAAAATTTTTCATCCACGAGTTTGCCTCAAGAAATTTTAAATATAGCTCAAGATTAAATATAGGTTTAACAGATGCGATTTCAATTGCGGTGAAGATATTTCTGTCCTCAATTTCAAGATGATCATCGGTAATGAAATAGTTTAAGCAAAAAAATTTTTTACTATTCAGAAGAAAAAACTTTTTAAATGCGATCAAGGCACTTCTAGTTAGCCAGAGCCTTCCTCGTTTTGTTATTATAAAAAAGTCGATATCTGTTTGAGTTGACACATTCCACTTCGCAAGGGAGCCCGAGATGAAAATTCCCCTTACAAAAGGAAATCTTTTTATTATGTGAGCCATGAATTGAGCTATCTTCCAGAATTTTACGGCAAGTCTTTCCCCGTTAATTCTGTTCAATATCCAGCTTTTATCATTTTCGATGAGCAAAAAATTATCTATCTCAAAAACTTTTCCAGCCATTTTAAGTTCTTCCACTTCTTTCTTTAATTCATCAACTGTGCATCTTTGAAAAAGAAGAAATCTGTGTAATTCATCTATCTTAAGCGGATGTTTAAAAATAGAAAAATAAGCCAGGGTCTTGATGATGTTTTCTTGAAGTTGCGTCATTTTGAAATTTTTATTTTATTCTTTTGATAAAAACTCCTTTAAGTTCCTTGCAACCTTCTTTCCAACTATTTTCTCGAGTTCCTCAATTGGCGCTTGTTTTATTCCTTCGATCGAACCAAACTTTGAAAGTAAAATTTGGGCTCTTTTCTCTCCGATTCCTTCTACTTCAAGAAGTCGCGTTGAGATAACGCGTTTTTCTCTAACATCGCGATGGAATGTAATTGCGAAGCGGTGGGCTTCGTTTCTAATTCTTTGTAATAAGTAAAGTGCTGGTGATGATTTGGGTAGAGATTGTGGGGATTCAAGATTTGGGAAATAAATTTCTTCAAACTTTTTTGCAAGAGCTATTATCGGTTGGTTTTTTATGCCAAGTTTTTCAAGTGATTTTAAAGCAGATGATAATTGTCCCTTGCCACCATCTATGACGATTAAATCTGGCATTTTCCCGCCTTCATTTAAAATCCGCGAATATCGTCTCATGATTACCTCCTCCATGCTTGCGAAATCGTCTGGCTTACCTGAGATACTTCTGATTTTAAATTTTCTATATTCGCTTTTCTTTGGCTTGCCATTTTCGAAAACGACGACTGAAGCAACAATATCTGAACCTTGAATGTTTGAGATATCAAAGCATTCAATTCGCCTTGGTAGTCTATCAAGGTGCAGTTCCTTTTGGAGTTCTATTAAAACACCTGGTGCGAATTTCTCTTTTGCCTTAATCTTTTGGATTCTATATTCATCAAGATGGTATCTCGCATTAATTTTACACATCGACATAAGGCGGGACTCATCTTCATTTTCGGGCGTTCTTATTTTAACATTTGAATTTTTTCGTTCGGAAAGCCACTTTTCAATTGGATTTTTTTCTTCGATTTCTTCAGGGATTAAAATTTCGGATGGGACATACTCCGAATTCAAGTAGTATTGTGTTAAGAGGGTTTCGATTATTTCTTTTTCTTCTTTATATGCAACCCCAGTCATAAAGAATTGTTGGCTTCCGACAAGTTTTCCATCTCTCACTTTAAATAGGACAGCACATGCATCTTCTCCATCATGCGCAATTGCAAAGATATCTCTATCAATCGGCTCGAAGCTAACAACGCTTTGTTTTGATGTGTAAATTTCGAGGGCTTTAATTTTATCTCTTAAAATTGCCGCTTCTTCAAACCTTAATTCATTGGCAAGTTTTTCCATTTGTTCTTTTAAAGATTTAACAAGGGCATCGATTTTACCATTTATAAGCTGGACGACTTGCTCGATCATTTTGTTATATTCTTCTTTTGAAACAAGACCTTCGCATGGACCACCACACTTTTTTATATGATAGTCAAGGCAAACTTTGATTTTTCTTTTTCGGATGACCTCCTCGTCGATGTAATATTTGCAGCTTCTAACCATGAAGACATCTCTTATGAGCTTTAGGGTTTGCTTGAGGGAATAAGCATCCGTATAAGGTCCAAAGTATCTGGTGCCATCCATCTTTATTTTCCTTGTTGAGAAAACCCGTGGGAAGGGTTCATTTGTGATGGCAATGTATGGATAACTTTTATCATCCTTTAAGTTTACATTGTATCGTGGTTTAAGTTTTTTTATAAGATTTGCCTCGAGGATTAGTGCCTCAACCTCGGACGATGTTACTATAACTTCGATGTCATGGATTTTTGAAACAAGAGCTGTAAGTTTTGGATTTGGGGGTTGCGACTTGACAAAGTAACTTCTTACTCTATTCCTTAGGTTTTTAGCTTTTCCAACATAAATTACTTTTCCAGTTGCATCTTTAAATTGATAGATACCTGGAAGCTGTGGGAGGTTTTGAATTTTTATTTCAAGTTCATTATTTATCATTGCTCATTTTTATTTCCCTTCTTTTCTTGAGTTAATTCAACAAGGACGCCATTAACAGATTTCGGATGGATAAAGGCAATCAAAGAGTTATTTGCTCCGTGTCTCGGGGCTGAGTCAACGAGTTGAAAATTTTTCTCCTTAACTCTGTTCATTTCTTCATTGATATCGTCAACCTCAAACGCTATGTGGTGGATTCCTTCACCTCTCTTTTCAATGAATTTCGCAACGGGGGAGTCAGGTGATGTTGGTTGGGTCAGTTCGATTCTCGATTCGCCAATTTTAAAGATAGCAACACGAACTTTTTGCTCTTCCACTGTTTCAATATGATAATTTTCAATGCCTGTAAGCTCTGAGAATGTTTTTATTGCTTCGTCAAGATTTTTAACCGCTATCGCAACATGTGATATTTTCCTAAACATTATCCTCTGTCTCCTTTAGTTTTTCAACTCTTATTTTCTTGATTCTTCTGTTTTCAACTTTCTCAATCGTAAACTTTAAGTTCTCATAATTTATAACATCTTTTTCCCTTGGAATCTTCCCGGTTACATCAAGTATGAACCCCCCAATTGTATCGTAATCGCTTTTGGTTGTTTTTAAATTTATTCCGAGTAACTCGTTCACCTCTTCAATTGATAGTCCAGCGTCAAGGAGAAATTCATTATCTTTGATTTTTTCAAAGGTTTTTTCTTTTTCCTTTTCTATCTCACCGAAGATTTCAGTTATTATGTCCTGCAAAGTTACAAGACCGGCTGTTCCACCGAATTCATCAACCACGATCGCAATGTGCATCTTTCGCTGTTTAAATTCTTGAAGCAATGTTTCAAGCCTCATAGTTTCCGGGACAAAAATTGGCTCCTTTAAAAATTTTTTTATATCAAATTTTTTTCTTGCGGATCTATTTCTAAGAAACCGGATTATATCCTTCGCATACAAAATTCCAACGATGTTATCAATTTGCTCTTGATATACAGGAAGCCTTGAGAATCCCGTTTTTTTAATCGTTTTGATTATTTGACTTAACTCTGTGTTAATTTCAATTGCAACCATATCAACTCGTGATGTCATCACATCTTTAACTGTTTTGGTGGGGAATTGGAGCAAATTTTTAATTATTTCTTCTTCCTCTTTTTTGATAACGCCATATTTTCCGCCAAGCTCGATCAAGGGCTTAATTTCTTCAATTAGAAGATTTGGCTTTGCTACGGGAATTTTTCTTTTGAAGGCGTTTGTGATGATCAGGAAAAGTTCAACAAGGGGATAAAAAATTATTGAAAAAAGATTTATCAACGGGGAGACTATAACTGCTACTTTTTCCGGATTTCGGGATGAAAGTAATTTGGGGAAGATCTCACCGAATAAGATAACAAGTGCAGTTACAATTATTATGCTAATTGAAACAGCATATTCAGGATTGGTATTAAGTGCTTCACTCAATCGCAAGGCGAAAAGTGTCGAAAGTAAGGCGATTCCAACATTTATAAAATTGTTTGAGATCAAAATTGTGATAAGCAATTTTTGTGGGTGCTCATAAAGTTTTGCGACAAGCTTGTGCGCTTTTATTCTGCTTTTTGAAAATTTTTCCTTTGCCCCCGCTGGCAAGGAGAAAAAAGAAACCTCAGATGCGGAAACAAGTCCAGATAGCATAAGCAGTGTAAAGATTAGAAGTAGGGTAATAATCGTATCGTAAGACATCATAAAAAACCGGACGGAGTTTTATTAGAATGGTAAATCGTCGTCGTTTTCTTCCTTTGATTTATCCGGGGTTGATTCATCAGAAGCTTCGGATTCAGTTGATGAATCAAAACTTTTGGATACATCTTTCTCAATTTCTTCAGAGATCTCTGGTATTTCTATCTCAGTATCTGGCTCCACCGGCGTTGCTTTTTGCTGTGGCTGCGGGACAGTTTCAGATATTGTTGCTTTTGGTTCAAGCAAAATTATATCATCAGCCACTATTTCCGTCACGGTTCGTCTTATTCCGTTTTTATCTTCGTAAGTTCTAGTTTGAAGTCGACCTTCAACATAAACCCTACTTCCCTTTTTAAGCAAATCATTAGTTAACTCGGCGAGTTTTCTCCAAACTACAATTGTGTGCCATTCTGTGCGCTCTTGTAGATTTCCATCGGCATCGCGCCAAGTTTCGTTAGTGGCTATTCTAAATGTTGCCACTGGGACACCGGCTGGGGTATATCTTAATTCGGGATCAGCGCCAAGATGTCCAATAAGCATAACTTTGTTTAAGCTTCGTGCCATGACTAATTTACCTCCCATGAAATAATTTGCCTCCATTATTTAAAGAATCTAAGATAAAATATGGAATAAAGTGTTAATAAGCAAAAACGGGATACTTATAATATTTTTCGGCGTATTCACGCACCATTCTGTTGGTGTTGAAAAAATAAGTTATAGTTGCAATTGAATATCTGATTCTTTTGATCCATTCTTTTGGTATTCCATTTTCATCACGGTTATAAAATGCTGGTATAATTTCGTTTTCAAGGATTTGATAAAGGGATTCGGCATCAAGTTTATCTTGAATGTTTGGATCTTCGATGGATTCATCTTTTCCGATCGCCCACCCATTTGTTCCGTTGTAAGCTTCCCTCCACCAGCCATCAAGTATGCTGAAGTTAAGTCCGAAGTTAAGAATTATTTTCTGTCCGCTGGTTCCACTTGCTTCAAGTGGTCTGCGTGGGTTGTTAAGCCAAAGGTCACAACCAGAAACAAGGTGTCGCGCGATGTTCATATCATAGTTTTCAAGAAAAATAACTTTGCCGTGGAATTCAGGCAATTTTGAGATGTGGATGATTTTTCTAAGAAATTCTTTCCCCGCATCGTCTCGTGGGTGTGCTTTTCCAGAAAAAATGATTTGAACTGGTTTTGTTTTATCGTTAAAGATTTTCTTAGCCCTCTCTATATCATAAAAAATCAGGGGTGCCCTTTTGTATGTTGCAAATCTTCTTGAAAAACCAATGGTTAGTGCATCTGGTGAAAGTATAGAGTTGATGTTAATCCTTGAATCGAGCCCCATTTTTAAAAGCTGGATGAGAAGTTTTTCTCTTGTGAATTCTATCAGGTTGCGTCGCAATTCGTATCTAATTGCCCATATCTCCTCATCCGTTATAAAGTTTTCATCAAGGACATTTTCCCATAGCTTTGGATTTTCAATCTCTTCATACCATTTATCCCCAAGTTTCTTTTTCCAAAATTCAAATGTAATTTTATTTAGCCATGTAGGGGTGTGAATTCCATTGGTTATATGCCCTATAGGCACGTCTTGCTCAGACTTACTTTTGAAAAGGGGTTGCCACATTTTTCTACTGACCATTCCATTTAATTCACTCACAGCATTTGCGTTTCTTGTGAGTTTTAAAGCGAGAACGGTCATACAAAATGGCTCTTGTTCATTATCTGGATGAACTCTTCCATAAGCCATAAATTCCTTCAGGGAAATCCCAAGTGATTTTATAAATTCCCCAAGCGCATATTCAATTAGGTCAGGGGTAAATCTATCATGTCCAGCTGGGACGGGTGTATGCGTTGTAAAAACGCATTTTTCTTTTACTATTTTCTCTGCGTCTTTTATTGTTTTACCTTTGTTAATTTCTTCTCGCAAAAGCTCAAGCGTAAGAAAAGCACTATGTCCCTCGTTCAGATGGAAAACTTTCGGGTCGATCCCAATTGCTCTTAAAAATCTAACACCTCCAATCCCAAGAACTATTTCTTGAAAGATCCTTGTTGTTGAATCTCCACCGTAAACCTTGCTTGTTATATCTCTAAAGTGAAAGTCATTTTCCGGTAAATTTGTATCTAAAAGGTAAATTTTTGAGATGCCAACCCTTACTTCCCATGCCTTAACTGAAATTTCTGTATGAGCTATGTTAAGTTTAATTTTAACGGGCTCTTTATTTTCATCCAGCACTGGTCTCAGTGGTAGAAAATTTGGTTGAGCTGGGTTATACTCTTCAATCTGCCATCCGTCTTCGGATATTTTTTGGTCAAAGTATCCATGTCTGTAAAATAGACTTATCCCAACGAATGGCAAGCCTATATCGCTTGCTGATTTTGCGTGGTCTCCAGACAAAATTCCAAGCCCGCCAGAGTAAATTGGTAAGCATTCGTGCAAACCGAATTCAGCTGTAAAATAAGCAATTGGGTTGTTTATAAATTCAGGATAGTCCTTTTCGGCAAGGGTTTCTCTTGTGCGGAGATATTGTTTAAATTCATCGAGTACTTTTTTTGCTTTCGACAAAAGGTTTGGGTTTGACAGCCTTGCTTTAAGTTCATCTTTTGAGATTGATTTTAGCGTTTGGATTGGATTGTGGTTTGAAAGTTTCCATGTCATTGGGGAAAGATTTTCGAATAGCTCTTGTGCTTCGGGGTTATAGCTCCACCATAGATTATAGGCAAGTTCATAGAGTTCATTTATAAGTTCATCGTTTGCCATGATGATAATTCGCTTTGGGTTTTATTTTTGTGAAATTTTATAAAAGATAACCAATCAGGTTTATAAAAACAACGAATTTGACTGTTTAGGATTTGAATTTTTAACTTTTGAAAAGGATTTTCGTCAAGTTTACATTTATGCTTTGAGGTTTTTTCTTGAATTAACCAGAGAATCTTGAGCAATAAGGGTAGGGCTGACCTTTCAAAAAATTTGAGAATATGGATTTTTGGGCTATAATTATTAACAAGCATTATAAATGAAATATGGGCTTGAAATCGCAGGGCTTCGAGGGGATAAAACATCTGATTCTAAGCTTTGGCAAATAATGATGCTTATATATTCTGTTTAAGAGTAGGTGAGGTAACGAAATTAAAAGAAAAGTGGTAAAAAATAATATGAAAAAGAAAAGAAAGATACTTATCAGCATTATACTTGGATTTATTCTGTTCATTGTTGGATTTTTAATCACAATCCCTGTTTTTGTGATAAACTCTATGGTCAATAGGCATGTTGACTTTAATGAAATATGGAAAGCTGAAGATTTTGGAATAAAAGCGGAACATTTTTTTGTTAGGACGGATGATGGACTGAGGATTTCGGCTTATAAAGTTGATGTGGAAAAACCTAAAGCAATTATTATCTGTTTGTCAGGAATGTATAACCCTTCTGCAACCATATATTTTGGACACGCACGTTTTTTTAAAAAACATGGATATGCAACTATTCTTTTTGATATGAGAGCCCATGGGGAAAGTGAGGGAAATATGATTTGTTTGGGATATAAGGAGTTTCTTGATACAAAAGCAATTGTTCAATACATAAAGAATGATTCAACGTACAGAAACGTTCCAGTAGTTGTATTTGGATTATCAATGGGAGGTGTAACCGCCATTAATTCAATTGGCGAAATACCAGAAATTGATGGTTTAATTAGCCTTTCAGCGTATTCATCATGGGAGGAGGTCTTTTGTGAGCTGATGGCATACCAAAATCCATTTTTGGCAAAAATGGTAAAACCATTTGTTCCGTTGGTTCTCTTCGCAAAATATAAGGTAAACATATGGGCGATTAAACCCGTTAAAGAGATTAAAAAGCTGGGAAACAGACCAGCCTTACTTATGCATACCAGGGCGGATTCTCAGGTGCCATTTTCCAACTTTGAGAGGATAATTAGTCATTCTCCTTCGCATGTTGAAACATTCGTTCGTGAGGGCGATATACATTTTATAACTGAAAATTTTACCGATCCCGAAAAAGATACTGAGTACGCCATGGAAATACTTAATTTCCTTGAAAAGCATTTCTCTGGTCAATAAGAATGCCAACTGCTAATATCGTAATAAAACATTTTTAAACTCTCCTCAAGGCGGAGCAAAATTAATAAACTTGCAAAGCGCTTAAAAATAATGGTGCAGGCAGACGCAAATAATGAAGTAATTTGGAATTAAACTTTTTGTTTATTATATTTCCTATGAATAAAAACAACATAGCTCGTAAAACTAAATTGATTAGCGAAGGAAAAAGCCAAAGATGTTGAATAACTTGCAGAGACATACGATAAAGGTGGCTACAATTTTAACTCTGATGGCAATTGTTTTTGCTTTTCTGCATTCCGAAGTTGGACTGTTTAATTATAATAATGAGAACCATGATACGCATGACTACTGCAAGATTGTTAATACAACTATAACTTTCAAAAAGACCACAGAAGATGTTGTTAAATTAAAGGCTGATGCATCAATAATTTTTCATTGTATAGATGAGATAAATCGATATTCTAAAATATTTACATTTGATTCGGAGCAATTACACGCACCACACAAATCAACCGAGGTTTACCTCTTTAGTAGAGCACTCCTGATCTAAAACCTCCTCCATTCCCCCTTTCCATTAGTTCCCTTATATGGATATATAATCTCACATCACCATTTTAAAAAAATCATATAGGAAAAGTATGAAGCAATTATTTGCTTCGTTCATTTTGATATTTGCGCTAACGACTCTTAATGCTCAATCCCCAAGGGATGAAGTTACACAGGGAATGGATAAAGAGTTAAGGCTAAAAGAAGCAATTGAAATTGGCTTAAAAAATAATCCGTTAATAAAATCAGCACAACAAAATATCTTGGCAGCTAAAGGTAGATTCTGGAGCGGAATTTCACTGCCACCACTGGAAATTGGCATAAGCTATGAATATGCGCCATTGAACACTAATTTCTTGAGAAGTTTCAGCGAAAGGACGTTTGAAGCAAAACAGTTTTTTGAATTCCCTTCAAACTATTTTTTAAGAGGTTCTAGATTCAAGGAGGAGGAACAGATCGCTTTTTATAGATTGAAGCAAACTGAAATTAGCGTAATAGCACAAATTAAATCTGCCTATTACAATGTTCTCGCAAAGAAAAATTTATTAAAAATAGCAGAGGAAAATTTAAAAATAGCAGAAGATTTTTATAAAAAGGCAGAGATAAGGTATAATGTTGGCGAGGGAACTAATCTTGAAAGATTAACAGCGAAGGTTCAGTTTACAGAAGCGAAAAATAACCTCGAAATCGCAAGGAATGAATTGAAAATCGCATTTGCAGAACTCAATTTCGCTCTTGGATATGGAAAGAGGGAAGATGAAATCTTTATCCTATCTGATAGCTTATCTTATGTACCTTTAAAAAAATACACACTGGAAGAGTTATATAACCTAACGCTTTTGGTAAATCCAGAAATAAAAGTTTTTGAACTAAATGTAAACATTTCATCAATTAATAGATCGCTCGCTCTTTCTTCTTTGTTGCCAGTATTTAATGTTGCCTATTTTAGGCAAATGCGGGATGGTTATAAAGGATTTTACGGTGTTTCGTTTGGTATGTCTGTTCCCCTTTGGTTTCTATTTGGGAATAGAGGTCAAATACAGGAAGCAACAGCAAATTTAAATATCGCAAAATCCGAACTGCAGTTAATAAAGAATGAAATTTATCTGAGGTTGAAAAGTGCTTTTAACGATTATGAAAATAACTTAAGACAGGTTGAGCTTTACATAAGCGACATTCTTCCACAGGCGGAGGAAGTTTATCGCTCGGCAACAGCAAGCTATGATGCAGGTGAAATTACTTATATAGAATTTTTGCAAGCAAAACAAACATTGATAAACGCACATGTTAACTATACAAATGTCTTGTTAAACTATTACCGTTCCATATTCAAACTTGAGGAAATAGTGGGACAAAGTTTAATGGAAATAAAATGAATCAAAATTTAGCAAGGGAGTGAAAATGTTCAAAGAAGCCAAATTTAAATTAAAGGGAAAGATAGCTATTACATTCTTAACAGCGATCCTTTTTACATTAGCGATTTTGGTAGTGTTGGGCAAAAATAAAAATGAGAAATTCACGAATGAAAGTATAGAAGAGCCAAAGAGCAAAAATGAAACAAACGAGTTAGTGCTTTCATCTGACGTAAGAAGTAAAATTGTTCTTGATTTCGAAGAGGTGAAGGAAAGACCAATTACAGGGATGCTGAGGGTACCAGCCAGGTTAATTACCAATCAAGATTATGAAGCACAGGTTGGTTCTTTGATTCAAGGGAGGGTATCTCAAGTTTTTGTTAAAGAAGGAGACTTTGTAAAAGCAGGACAAGTATTGATGCTCATTGAAGGATCTGATATCGGTGAGGTGATAGCAGCATATCTACAGGCAAAATCAAACCTTGAGTATTACAAATCCGCTTATGAAAGACAAAAGATTTTATTTGAACAAAATGTTGGTTCACAAAAAGCTTTGCAGGAAGCGAAGGCGGAATATGAAAAGGCAATTGCCGAGTTCAATGCTGCGGATAAAAAAATTCATTCAATCGGATTGGAAGAGAAAGATATTGAGGGGAGTGGTTCTGAGCATATCCCAGGAATTTTACCAATCAAAGCTCCAATAAGTGGAATTGTCACTGAAAGAAATGTTGTGATTGGACAGTTTATCGAAGCGAACACCACTGCATTCAAGATAATGAATATATCCAATCTTTGGGCAGAAGGACAGATTTACGAAAAGGATTTAACCAAAATTTCAGGCAAGCCAAAAGTTGAATTTACTACCTATGCATATCCAAATGAAAGGTTTAAAGGAGAAGTAATTCTTATTGGACAAATTGTGGATGAGCATACAAGAACAATTAAAGTTAGGGCTTCGCTTCAAAATATTGATGGTAAACTTAAGCCAAATATGTTTGGTGAACTTTTTATTCCCATTAGCACCAATATCAAAGGTATAGCAATACCGACGGAGGCTTTAGTTAGCGAAGGTAATAAAAAATATGTGTTTTTAGTTAAAGATGATTCTACCTTCATTAAGCAGTATGTAGAAACTGGCACTGAGTTCAGTGGTTTCGTTGAAATTACATCTGGCTTAAAGAAGGGCGATAAAATTGTAACGAAAGGTGTATTCTTCCTTAAATCTGAACTGCTAAAAGAAACACTTGGAGAGGAGGAATAACCGTGATTGAGAGAATATTAAGATTTTCACTGAAGCAGAAATTACTTGTTTTATTTGGAGTTATCCTGCTTATCGCAGGCGGAATAGCTGCACTTAGAGTTTTACCAATTGATGCCGTTCCCGATGTAACTAATATACAGGTGCAAATTATTACAAGTTCGCCAACACTTGCTCCACTTGAGGTTGAACGATATATAACTTTCCCAATTGAAGTTGCAATGAGTGGATTACCTGGGGTGGAAGAAATACGCTCTATCTCTAAGTTTGGACTATCAGTTGTGACAGTGGTATTTCACGATAATGTTGATATTTACTTTGCACGTCAACTTGTGTTTGAGCGACTTCAAACGGCGAAAGAGAATATACCCCCTGAATTTGGTACCCCAAAACTTGGACCGATCAGCACAGGTCTCGGTGAAATTTATCAATATATCGTTAGACCTAAGGATAAATCAGTTAAACAAGATTCCACTTGGTTAATGGAAACGAGAACGCTTCAGGATTGGATTGTCAAGAGGCATTTATTAACTGTCCCTGGGGTTAACGAGGTGAACAGCTGGGGTGGAATTGAAAAGCAATATCAAGTATTGGTAGATCCACAAAAGTTGCTAAGCTACAATCTTACCCTGCGAGATGTGTTCAACGCTATTGCTGAAAATAATGCCAACGCAGGAGGTGCTTACATTGAACATGCAAATGAACAATACTTAATAAGAGGTTCTGGCCTGGTGCAAAATATAGAAGATATTAAAAACATCATTGTCAAAACAAACAATAACGGAACCCCAATTTATGTCCACAATGTCGCCGATGTGAAAATTGATGGGGCAATTAGACAAGGTGCCGTGACAATGAACGACAATGGTGAAGTTGTTGCCGGAATTGTAATGATGCTTAAAGGTGAAAACAGTCGTGTGGTTGTAAATAGAGTAAAAGAAAAAATAGAAGCAATTAAGAGGGCTTTGCCTGATACAGTTACAATTGAACCTTTCTATGATAGAACAGAATTGGTGAATAAAACCATAAGAACAGTTACAACTAATTTAATTGAAGGAGGGATACTTGTAATACTTATTCTCATTCTTCTTCTTTTTAATTTGCGTGGAGGTTTTATAGTTGCTTCAGTGA
This sequence comes from Candidatus Kryptonium thompsonii, assembly GCF_001535985.1. NCBI lineage: Bacteria > Pseudomonadati > Candidatus Kryptoniota > Candidatus Kryptonium > Candidatus Kryptonium thompsonii. Next base: position 15,697 of record NZ_CZVS01000016.1, read on the forward strand.
TTCCTCTTTCAATGCTGTTTGCTGTGATAATGATGGTTGCAACAGGCGTATCTGGTAATTTGATGTCGCTTGGTGCAATAGATTTTGGTTTGATTGTGGATGGAGCAGTGGTAATGGTTGAAAACGCCGTAAGAAGGCTTAACGAGAAAAGAAATGAATTAACCACAGAAGAAACATTATTGGAATCTGCTCTTGAAGTTGGACGACCTATTGTTTTCGGTGTTGGAATAATCATTATCGTTTACTTGCCAATTATGACCCTTACTGGTATGGAAGGGAAAATGTTCAGACCAATGGCATATACAGTAACTTATGCTCTGATAGGAGCTCTCATTCTTAGCTTAACTTATGTGCCGGCTATGAATGCATTGATATTCCGAAAAGGAAATGTGGCGGAGAAAGAAAGTCCAATTATTACTTTTGCAAAAAGGATATATGTTCCATTGTTAAGAAAGATTCTTCATAAAAGAGTTATAGTAGCTGGGGTTGCTGCTACACTTGTTGTTATTAGTCTTATAATCTTTCCCTTTTTAGGAAGCGAATTTATTCCTCAACTTGACGAAGGTTCTATAGCAATACAAGTATTAAGACTTCCAAGCTCATCATTGACAACTGCTGTAAATACTTCATCCTTAATTGAAAAAGAAATTTTGAAATTTCCTGAGGTAAATTATGTTGTATCTAAAACTGGAAGGGCGGAGATAGGGACAGATCCTATGGGCGTAGAGATGAGCGATATATTAGTAATGCTCAAACCAGAAGAGGAATGGAAAACAGGAAGAACCAAAGAGGAACTTGTTAATGCAATGAGTAAGGAGCTTTCAAAATTTCCAGGTATGATTTTTAGCTTTTCACAGCCTATTCAATTAAGGGTTGCCGAATTGATCGCAGGGGTTCGTTCAGATATTGCTATAAAAATTTTTGGAGAGGATCTTGACACCCTTAAAGAAAAAGCCGAAGAGATTGCAAAAGTAGTAAGCAAAATCAGAGGCGCTGCAGATGTAAAAGTTGAACAGGTCTCTGGTTTGCCCCAGCTTGTAATAAAACCTGATAGAGCTAAAATTGCACGCTATGGTATTAATGTAGCTGATGTCAATCAAATTATCGAAATAGCAATTGCTGGTAAATCCGCTGGAGAAGTTTTTGAAGGCGAAAAAAGATTTGATTTAGTTGTGCGATTCAAAGAAGATGCACGTAATAATATTGATGCTATAAAAAATATTCTAGTTCCAACTCCAAATGGTTCAAACATTCCGTTAAGTCAGATTGCAGATGTTTACATTGAAGAAGGTCCCGCACAAATAAGCCGTGAACATGGTCAGCGAAGAATTGTCGTAGAACTCAATGTGAGAGGAAGAGATATTGGAAGTTTTGTTGAAGAAGCTGAAAAGATAATTTATGAAAAAGTGAAGCTCCCACCTGGATATTATTTAGAATGGGGAGGAACTTTTGAGCAGCTTCAAAGGGCAAGGGAGAGATTAGCAGTTGTAGTTCCGCTTTCTCTCTTCTTAATCTTTTTATTGCTGTTCATTTCTTTTGGTTCGATAAGAAATGTTTTGCTAGTTTTCACAGGGATTCCATTTGCAATTGTTGGTGGTATTTTTTCACTATTAATAAGGGGAATGCACTTTAGCATTTCTGCTGGAGTTGGATTTATCGCATTGTTTGGTGTTGCAGTGCTAAATGGGATTGTAATGGTTTCATTTATAAATAAATTACGTCAGGAAGGAAAGCCTTTGGAAGAAGCAGTAATCGAAGGTGCAACGATAAGGTTAAGACCAGTGCTTATGACTGCACTTGTTGCATCGCTAGGTTTTATTCCAATGGCAATTTCAACAGGCGCTGGTGCGGAGGTTCAGAGGCCACTTGCAACTGTTGTTATCGGTGGGTTGATCACATCAACATTATTAACACTGTTTGTTCTTCCAACACTTTATATGTGGTTTGAAAAACAGAAAGAAGAACCGGAGTTATAATGCCCGAAGGGATGGTATATAAAAAATTTAACATATAGGAGGAAGTATGAAAGAGATAAAAGCAATAATACAGCCGTTTATGTTAACAAAAGTGTTAACAGCTCTTCATAAGATTGAAGGACTTCCAGGAGTAACTATTTCAGAGGTAAAAGGATTTGGCAAAACGCGCAGGAGTAAAGAAAAAGAATTAAGTAACGAAGGCATTTATGAGTTTGTACCAAAGATTAAAATAGAAATTGTTGTTCGAGATGAACTTGCCGAAACAGTTGTAAATACGATTCAAGAAAACGCTCACACCGGTAATCCAGGCGATGGAAAAATATTCGTTATAGAAGTTAGTAACGTTGTTAAAATAAGGACAAATGAGAGAGGCGAAGAAGCAATATGATTTGAACAAATTATTCATTTATTAAACAATAAAATCAGGAGGTAATTATGAGCAAAATTAATAATGTAAACATCGAGGGCGTTCGATCGTTTGAAACGCAAATAAAAAAGGATCGTTCCCTGGCAAGAAAGACCCAAGTCATTGAAGGAGAATGGGTTCTTGAGGAGGGCAATGTGCAGTTTGTTTCCAAAATAAAATTTGAAGGAGGAGAAACAGAATTTAAAGTTGATAATCCGACATTTATGGGTGGAACTGGTTCGTTGCCGGGACCTATGCACTACTGCTTTTTTGGATTGGCTTCTTGCTATACCGGAACATTTGCTACTATGGCACCGATGCTCGGTATCAAATTAAAAAAGCTAACTACAAAAGTTGAAGCTGATATTAATTTTTCAAAGGTATTGGGTTTAAGCGATGAATCAATAACGGAAGAAGTTCGTGTAAAGTTAACAGTTGTGAGCGATGAGCCAGCAGAAAAAATAAAGCAGGCTGAAGAATTGGCATTGCAACGATGCCCGGTGGTATTCACTTTAAGGAATCCGGTTAAGCTTGTTCCAAGTTTGGAAATTTTAAACAAAATCATAATTGATGGAAAATGTAAAAACAAAATTTAATTAGGGAATTATGAGCGAGGGAGTAAAGGATAGTGTAGAAGAAAAAAGTGAATTTGGTAAGTTGCTCAAGTATACTGTTTTGGTATATGCTAGTGGGCTCTTTGTTGGTGTTTTGCTGGATTTTTTGGGTCTCCAACGCAGTTCTATTGGACAGTGGATCGTCCGCGCTCTTTCAGGAGAAGGTGAAAGTATCTTTGATAGAGTTTATGCTCTTCGTCGGCGATTCCATCGGAAAAGTGGTTCCATAGCTGAAGCTTATGGATGGGGTAAATTCTTACCCTATTTATATGCGCTTAGTGCCCAGATGGGGGCTAACATTTCAGGCTTAGTTTTCCTTAGGAAAAAAAGAACGCTCATGGTCAAAAGCTATTAATCAATATGTTCGTCATCCTGTGATGCTTACAAGTTTGTTAGTTATTTTCATTGTTCCTATTAGATTACTTGTAACTCGCTTGATCGGGTTTAGTCCCACCGCTCAGGTCTATACAGCATTGGAAACGATCCCAATAAATCTTTGTTGGCTTCCGCCGTTAGTAGGATGGTTAAAAGGAAAACTTAACTTATTAACTTAAAGGAGTTGATCAAAATGAAACGAGAAGAGTCAACCAACAAGATTATATCTAAACTGCAGGAAGGTATAAATCTTGCAAAGTGTAGGAAATGTGGTTGTATGAAGGAAACATTGGAAAAACTTCGAGCTTACTTTGCGACATCTCAAATTGAATACTCTGCGATTCTTGAAAATATTGAAAAATATCTGAATGGAATGGAACAAATAAAATATGCTTGCCTTGGATGTGAGTACTGCTATCCAGCTGTTGCAATGAATGTATTTAATAAAGCTTTTCCCGAAGCTGAATCAAGTGCCCTAAGTTGTACATTTGAAGTAAGAGAAAAAACATGGCCCGTTGTTGCTGGTGAATATTTTGCTTTCTGCGACGGTGCTGAATGTCCAGTTGCCGTGTCAACTCTTGCAAGTGTTGAACTCGCAGAACAGCTTGCCAAGGTAAGACCCAAAGAACTTTGCATTGTTGGAAAAACGGAAACAGAAAACATTGGGATCGATAAAATCATCAAGAATACGATAACTAACCCTACAATTCGTGCTCTTCTTTTAGTTGGTAAGGAATCCGAAGGTCACTACAGTGGTAGGACAATTCTTGCTTTAAAAGAAAATGGTGTTGATGAAAAAATGAGGGTTATCGCTTCCCCGGGAAAGCGTCCTATTTTAAAAAATGTAACCCCTGAAGAAGTCGAAACGTTTCGTAAACAAGTTCAAGTTATTGACATGATCGGGTGTGAAGATATAGATACAATTGTTAATGA
>NZ_CZVS01000016.1:27500-33140 GCF_001535985.1 Candidatus Kryptonium thompsonii
CCGACGATACTTACCATCATGAATCTTCCGATTCCGCCGGAAATGGATGGAGAAATTTTATTGCTTGAGAAAGTGCCGTATTTTGCAAAGTAATTTAAATCAAAACTAATTAGGAGGGCGTTAATATGGCGAAGGCAAAGAAAGCAGCAAAAAAGCCTGCCAAGAAAGCCCCGGCTAAGGCGGGTGGTGTTTCAAAAAACTATGTTGACACGAAGTTTAAATCTTTACAACAGCAAGTTGAGGATCTTGTTAAAAGGGTAGAGGCTCTGGAGGCAAAATTGGGGATATCAGAAAAGAAGGAAGAAGCTGTTGAGGAAGCCGCCGGAGGTGCAGGTGAAACTGGAAGTTAAATCTTGATGTGATTTACTAAAGGGGTTGCGTTAGCAACCCCTTTGTTTTTATCTTTGTGTTAAGTTACAAATATGGATTTTAAGACAAGTGAAAATTAAAAAAGCAAGCAAAGTTACAGGGATAATTCATTCCCCTGGCGATAAATCAATTTCTCATCGCGTAGCACTTATCTCTGCGCTTTCAAACGGGGAAAACATCATTGAAAACTTTCTTATATCTGATGATACATTGCGAACATTAGCTTGCCTTGAAGAACTCGGTGTTGATATTGAGCTCTCGGAAAAACTAAAGATAAAAGGCAGAGGTTTTAAAAATTTCCAAAAGCCAAATTCAACTCTTTATGCCGGGAATTCGGGAACGACGATTCGCCTTCTTTCGGGCATACTTGCTGGACAAAATTTTAATTCTGAAATAACCGGTGATGATTCCCTACGCAGGCGTCCAATGATGAGAATTATCAAACCACTTAGAATGATGGGGGCAAAAATTGAGGCGACTGGAAACGGCACAGCACCGTTGAAAATTTATGCTGTCGAAAATCTAAATTCAATCGAATATGAACTTGAATTTCCAAGCGCACAAGTGAAATCTTGCATCATATTCGCCGGGCTTCATGCCGAAGGTAAAACTAAGATCATAGAAAAAATTCAAACAAGAGATCATACAGAAAGATTACTTGGTTTAAAAGTATCATCCGAAAATGGCAAAAAAATAATTGAGGTTGAGCCGGGGATAAAAATTGAAAATAAGTATTACTTAATTCCCGGAGATATATCATCATCCGCATTCTTTATTGTTGCTGCTTCAATCATTCCGAATTCTTATGTAGTTGTGAAAAATGTGAGCTTAAATCCAACGCGAACTGGTTTTATAGATGTTCTTAGAAAAATGGGTGCAGTGATTGAACTTGAAAATGTTAGGGAAGTAGCAAATGAACAACTCGGAGATGTGATTGTAAAGTCCGGAAAAGAAATAAATCTTAAAAACCTAACTCTTTCAGGTGACTTGATACCGAGCATAATTGATGAGATTCCCGTACTTGCAATTGCTGGGACAGTTGCTGAAGGGGTTTTTGAAGTTCGGGATGCGGGTGATTTAAGAAACAAAGAAAGCGATAGAATAAAGGCAATTGTCAGCAATCTCAGAAATATGGGAGTTGATGTTGAAGAATATGATGATGGATTTTCTTTTGAGGGGAGAAAAAAGCTTAAGGGCACCTTAATTCAAACTTTCAACGATCATAGAATTGCCATGGCTTTTTCAATAGCTGGTTTAATTGCTGAGGGTGAGACGGTTATAGATGACCCTGAATGTGTGAAAATTTCTTTTCCAAATTTTTACGAAATTTTAAAAAATATCCAATCATAATCAGGAGGTGTAAACAGGATGGCGGAGGTTAAACTTGAAAATGTAAGCAAAATTTACCCCAATAATGTTGTTGCAGTGAAGGACGCAACATTTGAAGTTAAAGATGGTGAATTTATGGTTCTCCTCGGACCATCTGGCTGCGGCAAAACCACAACTTTGAGAATGATAGCAGGACTTGAGGATGTCACAAGTGGATATATTTACATTGATAACAAAATTGTCAACGACATCCCACCGAAGGATAGGGATATAGCGATGGTTTTTCAGAATTACGCCCTTTATCCGCATATGACGGTTTATGAAAATATGGCTTTCGGTTTGAAACTTCGTAAATATCCCAAAAGCGAAATCGACAAAAGAGTTAAAGAAGCAGCCAGGATTTTAAACATTGAACATTTACTTGATCGGAAACCAAAGGAGCTTTCCGGGGGTCAAAGACAACGCGTTGCAGTTGGAAGAGCTATTGTTAGAAATCCAAAGGTTTTTCTTTTTGATGAGCCCCTTAGCAATCTTGATGCAAAATTTAGAGTTCAGATGAGAACGGAAATTTCAAAACTTCACCAAAAACTTGGCGCAACCATGATTTATGTAACGCATGATCAAGTTGAAGCGATGACGATGGGGGATAGAATTGTGGTTATGAAAGATGGAATAATACAGCAAATAGATACACCTTTAAATCTTTACAACTTCCCAAAAAATAAGTTCGTTGCAGGTTTCATCGGCAGTCCATCGATGAACTTCCTTGAAGGGAAAATAGTTCACGAAGATGGCTTAAAATTTATCGAAAATAACAATGGACTTAGATTATCGATACCACAAGAATATCATGACAAACTAAAAAATTATGTCGGCAAGGATGTGATCTTAGGGATAAGACCTGAGCATATATATGACCCAATTTATACTCAAGTGCCAAGCGGTGAAAGAGTAAATGTTTTTGTAGATGTTGTTGAGCCGATGGGAAATGAAGTTTATCTTTATTTTGCAACAGCAACGGCTCAATGTGTCGCTCGAATTCCTGCTCATGAAGAACCACAAACTGGAATTTATAAAGAGCTTGTGATTGATGTAAGGAAAGCACATTTCTTTGATAAAGATACCGAAGAATCTATTTTATATAGGTAAAGATGTCGTCCAGAAAATTAATGAAAATAGTTGAAGAGATAATTTCTAAAGATGATGAAATTCTTGTTCCAGCGAGAAAAATTTATTTGACTATAAAATACCATTATAAAACCACGCCACTTCCTTCCTTTTTAGATTTTGTAAATATGTTGAAAAGAAGCAGAAAGTTTGAAGTGATTGAATCTATTGGGACATCTCACTATGATCTTCCTGAAAGCGTTGAGAAGATTCTTATGCAGGTTGGGATTTATGGCACGGGTCCAAGGGTTAAATTTCGCTCCGTTAAATTGACTCCTAAATTACTTAAGGAAGCATTTTTAAAAAGTTATAATAAAATGAGAGTTGGTTTGGAGAGTTTGCTTGCAAAAGTTTCGACGGAAACAGATTTGCCGCATGATGAAATAAATAAAATCATCTCTTCATTTACGGAGCTTCGCGACCAGATAAATAAAACGATTCAAATGCTTGAGAAACTTGAACTCTATGAGACAACGGTGAAGCCCGAAAAGAAAAAGAGAAAGGGTAAATAATTTTCAAAAGTCCCATCGGATTGCTATATTTAAGAAAAACAAAATTAGTTAAGAACCATGGTAACAGAAGAACAGGTATATGAAGCTCTCAGGGAATGCTATGATCCTGAAATTCCGATAAATATAGTTGATCTTGGGCTTGTATATGAAGTTAAAATCATTGATGATTGGGTTGGAGTTAAGATGACCCTTACGGCTCCTGGTTGCCCTGCTCATACATTCATAAGTCAACAGGTGCGTGAAAGGTTGCTTCAGATCCCAGGTGTAAAAGATGCTGATGTTGTCGTCGTATGGGAACCGAGATGGAATCCAAGCATGATGTCTGAAAAGGCAAGAATGATGCTCTTCGGTGATTTAGGATTATCAGCAGGTGAAGGGGGAGAGGAAAAATAGATTAAGTTAATTTTAGCACGCCCGGAGGGACTCGAACCCCCAACCTTCTGGTCCGTAGCCAGACGCTCTATCCAGTTGAGCTACGGGCGCAAGTGCATTTTAAATATACGAATAAAAATTTTTTCTTTCAAATTTTTTGTTGAAACCCATCAAAAATCCCTCTTCATGCTTTTTAAACCAAGCAAGTTGAACGGCACTGAAATTGCAATTGATGTAAAAAGTGCCCCTAAAATTGCCGATGTGAAGAATTCCGTGTTAAATTTTAAAGATTGAAAATAAAAAGTTATTGGAACGAATATAATTCCCATAAAAATTGAAATTAGTACAAGCCCAAGCAGAAGTGTGATTGTCGCCCCCCTTGACGAAGCTATGCGAACTGGGCTTTTTTCGGTGTAATTTGCGAAATATCCTCCCATCCCAAGTCCAAGCGACACATAAGTTAACGCAATGAAAAGCGAAATAATAGCCATTAAAAGCCCAATGTTTCGATCTTTGCCAAATGGAAAGACGGAAAAGTATGATATCGCTTCGGAAACTATCAAAATCGGAAAGAACGAGATTATAAATTTATGAATGTAAAGCCGTGTTAATTTAACAGGGGATGACCTAATCGTCCAGTAGCCCATACCTTCAAGTGAGATTAAGGGGTAAACAAAACGAATCACAATTGAAGCGATCAAAAAGATGTTAAACGAAAAGATAGATGCAAAGGCAAGGGATAGAAGTTGGGTTTCAACTCTGTAAAGTCGCATGTTAATTAAGCTCCAAATAAATATCAAAACAAGCAAGACCATTATTAAAAAGTGAACCCATTGGCTTGGTTCCCTTAGAAACATTTTTAAATCACGCTTCATGAGAACCTCTATCTGCGGATGAAATATTGATTTCTTTTCAAATTTCAAAAATTCTGGTTCAAATTTTTTCCTGAACTTATTTTTTAAATCGAAAGCGATGAAAAGTGTTTCAAAGTAAAGTTTTCGTGCAACGCTAAAGTTGATCAACAGCATTCCAATGGTTGCTGATATTAAAATTAGAAAATATTTTAAAACCATCTCAGAGTTTTCACGTACACTAAAATAAAATATCTCGGCAACCCAATGGTTGGGAAGGTAAAGGGCAAGTGATGGATCAAGTTGCGCAAAATATTGATCAATGTATGGATAATACTTCATTACCTCTGTGAACAATTTCGTCGGATTCGTGCTCTTAAAATAAAGATAAATGCAAACCGCATAAGTTAAACCAGCGAGAAAAATAAGTCTCCTTATATCAATTTTTTTCGACAGTTTTAAGATTAGCATCAGAATTATTATGCTAAGAGATGCAGACATAAGCATAAATGGGACTATAACACCGAAGAATGAAAAAAGATAAAAATGCAACGGCTTTCCAAGATAACTTCCATAGCCAAGCAAAATTGAAAAAATAAAGATGAACATGGTTGACGAGCTATAAAAGAAATTGTCAAGAAACTTAACAGTGTAAATTTTTATCGGTTTTATCGGTGTTGTAAGGAAAAATTCAATATCTTTACTTTTGTAAAGTGTGGAATACGCAACGATCATATTTCCCAAGCTGACGAGAACGAACAGGATGAAAAGCAACATTGATAAGATTCTATGAAAAAGAAAAAGTCCAATTTTAGCCTCAGATAAAAGATATGCGGTTGCGTAGTTTGAAGAAATGAAAGTCGATAGTGCAAACCCCGTGAAAACGGCTACTGATGCAAGTTCTTTTAAAACAGCGCCCCACTTTGAATCAAGAGCGGTTTTAAAAATAAAAAGAAGTTTAAATTTCAAGATGAAAAAAATTTCCCGCATTTCTATTAAAAAATTTAACTTTCGCTTTTCGTTAGTTCAATGAAGAGAGA
>NZ_CZVS01000017.1:0-33119 GCF_001535985.1 Candidatus Kryptonium thompsonii
CCTCATTCGCATTAAAACTATTGTTAAACAAACTACCTACCCAATCCCATCCATCCGGCTTCCTACCATACAAAAACAAATCATCAAACCAAACCGTACCAGTCGCATCCTTGCCCCCAACCAATTTAACTATCAACTTAAACGCTGTGTCAGGCAAAACTACACTAACATCATTCTTAACCTCAGTCCAATCAACACTACCACTTGTCTGCGGAACATATACCCTGACAGGCTGACCCCCTATCAAATTGCCCTGCTTGTCATAAAAGTAAAAATCAAGATAAAACTTCTGATCATCATTTACGGGATTTGTGTTAACCCCACTCGTCTTAACATATCCACCCATCACAAGCTCCTTCCCAGGGAATATAAACGGAGCCCAATATGTGCACATGTTCGAACTCTCCCAATATACCGAACTTGATGTAGCCTGCTTGCTTATCTTCAACGAATATGACGCACTCCTCGATGCATCAACAGCCCACTCCAACGTCGCACCTGTCGCCACAACTGGCTTAAATAATGCAGGATTTCCAGACTCAAAACCATTTTTTAGAACATTGACATATTGACCGAATGCAAATGAGATCACCAAGATTACAAACAATCCGAGATAAGAAATTTTACGCCACATAACTTTAACCTCCTTTTGTTTGTGGATTTAAAAATTTCAATTCAAAAAGAACTTAAAGATCAAAGCATATAGTTTTGGTTAACCTTCACCTCCAACGCTATTTGTTTTTGAAAACTTAAATTAAACTTTCATCTATCTTGCTATCGTCGAAAACATAGAAACCTTTTTTCTTGGCTCCGCAAGAATCCCTTACAACCAATTTAACTGGGAGGTAAACTCGATTGATCCCTGAATTTGGTTTCCTTATCATTTCAACAAGATGCTTAACTGCAACAACACCGAGTTCCTCTTTATCAACCCTAACCGTCGTAAGCCGAGGTTCAACATGGATACAAGCTTCTATATCATCAAAACCGACCACAGCGACCTCATCGGGAACTTTTATGCCTTTCTCCTTTAAGAATCTCAAACACCCAATAGCCATAGCGTCATTTGCTGCGAAGATCGCCTCTGGTTTTAACTTCGTGAAGAGTTTTTCGCATGCTCTATATCCATTTATCACCCTTGTATCAGGTTCTTCAACTACACACATATCCACAGCGCATTCCACGCCAGCTTTCTCAAGCGCCTTTTTAAATCCCTCAAATCTTCCCCTTATACTTGGATGCTCAATATCACCACCGATAAAAGCAACTTTCCTATAGCCAAGCTTTAAAAGATGATCAGTCGCCATCTCCCCACCACCAACATTATCAATCATCACAGCTGAAACTTTCTTACCAGAAAGGTCATAATCAACAAGGATATATGGAAGTCCCAGTTCCTCAACATACTTAACATATTTTTGATTTATTTTCCCCGCAAAAATCACACCATCAACATTATTTTCAAGTAAAAATCTTGGAATGGCACTTTTTGAAAACTGCGTAGGGACGGTCGTTAAAAGAACATAATAGTTATAAGCCCTGGATTCAAACTCAGTTCCAAGGAAAATTTTAGTGTAAAATGGTTCACTCCTTGAGAAATGCTCCTCTGTTAAAATGAAACCTATATTCCCCGTCTTCCTTGAGGCAAGACTTCTGGCACTTCTCGCTGGATAATACCCAAGTTCTTCAATAGCTTGTAAAACTTTTTGCTTCGTTTCCTCACTCACATTCCCCTTATTATTGATGACAAGAGAAATTGTAGAGATCGACAACCCCGTCTTTTTCGCAACATCTTTAATCGTAACTCTTTTATTCATAAAACGCTTTAAATAAATTTTTAAATTTCCCCGATAAAAATATAAAAAATGATTAAAAATCAAAGAACTATTGATTAAAGCGTTTTACTAGCTATAATATAATAAATAATTTTGCCTTTGTCAAGTCCCCAAAGGATTTATTACCATTGGAATGACTAAACTACCCCTCCCACACTTTAATTCCCCAAATACTAACTCAACACAAATAGCCTACCACTTTTAAGTTCCTTCCAAGCAAAGTTATAGACCCCACCCTGTAACACTCGGAACACTGGCTTTGAAAAAATACTTTAAACTAACTAAATCTTTATGAAAATTCTCTTTTTGTACAAAATCCACATCAAAAAATACATCAAAAGCACATGTGCGATCGCATAAGCAAGTGAGCCATTCATCGGTCCAAGCCACGATGCGAAAAAGTTTTCATAAATATAATTTTTTACAGTTGTTGTACTACCATCGGACAAGCTTACCTTAAAATAAGTGCTTAATCTGCCAATTATACCTGATAAGACAAAAACTGTTATGGCGTTCATACCATAGACGACAAATGGATAGGTAAATTTTTTATAGCCTCTCACATCAACAAAATAATAACAAAACCCAAGAACTATTAACGCAAATCCAGCGGTAAAAACAGCGTAAGAGCTTGTCCAAAGATTTTTATTTATCGGCAACCACGAATTCCAAACCGCGCCAATAAATAAACCAAGATTTCCCATGATGAAAAGCCATAACGACTTTTCGATCTCACTTCGTTTGCTTCTCAACCAATGCCCCGTTAAAACGCCAAAAAGCGTAGTTGAAATCGCCGGAATTGTGCTCACAATTCCCTCCGGATCCCATGTTTTAGTTACGCTCCACATATGCCCGCTTAAAATCAAACTATCAACATATGCAGCGAAATTTTTGCCCTTTTCATACAATCCCGCACCAATCCCCGGAACTGGAACAAATTCCATCAAGCCCCAATAGACGAAAAGCAAAACCACAGACCAAAACACTTGCCCCCTTAAACTCGATGTCAAAAAAATAACGGAAGCAAAAAAGTAGCATATCGCTATCCTTTGCAAAACCCCCATTATCCTTATGGTTGAAAGATCAAATGTTGGAAAACCATTCAGAAAAAGCCCAAGCGCAAACAAAATTAAACTCCGTCTGACTACTTTCCAAAACAATTTAACTTTTGAATAACCCAACTCAACTCTTCTTGAAAAAGAGAACACAATTGCAACCCCAACTATGAAAAGGAAAAAAGGAAAGATTAAATCGGTGAAAGTCCAACCATGCCAATCAGCATGCCTTAGTTGGGAATAAACATAAGACCAACTCCCTGGGTTATTCACAAGTATCATCCCTGCAATTGTTGCCCCCCTGAAAACATCAAGAGATGTTAGCCTTCCTGAAATTCCCAAAGTTTTTTCTTCGCTCATTTTTAGCTCATTTTAGTTTTGAAACGCTATTTATTTGACAACTCGTGCTTTCACTTTGTTTCCCTTTTTTATCTCGGCTGTTGAATTAATAACTTTACACGAAGAAAAATGCTCATTTACCACATCAACTACCTCCAATTCTCCAATTTTTTCACCATCATCAAAAACAAAAAGCGTCATTCCAGCGACAATCCCATCTTCACTGCCAAGATTTACATAAACAATATTCTGTTTGCCAATTTGTAAAATTGTTCCTTCAACTAAGCTAACTTTCAACTCCGTGGTTCCCGAAATATCCATTGCCTCACTAAAACCAGAAATAATCTCAGGAAAATATCTTTTTAACCTTAATGCAAACTCCATCCCAGCCTTTCTCATCGCCTCACCGATGATCGTTTTATTAAATTCATTGCTTCCAAACTTTAAAAAGTCGAGCGAATAAAACTCGGAATATCTGTCCGTAGGTTTCCCAAGCAAAGTTAAGCCAAGACCTCGCTCTTTAACCTCACCTAAGATACCAAAGATGACATTTCTTTCACCTGTCAGCGCATTGTAAATTTCAACTTCAATATCAACCTCCGCATTATACGACTCATAGCCCGCCATCAATGGAAATCCCGTCGTGAACCTGCTAATTTTAAAAGTTAACACCTTCCCACTTATGATATGTTCAACGCCAAATTTTTTATTCAACTCAGAAAACAAAAAAGCATCTTTAAAATCCAATCCCTTCGCCATACCAATGACAGAATCAATTGGTAAAACCTCCACCCCGTAAAATTTCAAAATAAAATCCCCCAAATACCTCGGCACTTCAATTTTCAAATTCCACTTCCCTTTGAAACCTGATAAATCATCAAACGGTATGATGGCAAATTTATATTGAGCCAACGAAAAATTTAAAAGCAGAACAAAACTAAAAATTTTTAACTTCACCATGGCGATTTCGTTGAACCATCAATTTTCCAATTCTTCAACCAATAAAAATCATGGACAAGATTTATAAAATTTTCAAACCCTTCCATATCAGTTCCCAAAAACTTTTGGACAAAATTTCTCTTCTCATCCTCCGAACTAGCATCAATAACTCTCAAAATTAAATTTCTAATCTTTTCAACAGTTTCATTTATTTGTGCAACGATCCTCCCTTTGTAGATCTCTTCATCAATCTCTTGAAATTTTCTCCCGCTTTTCAAAAATGAAAATACACGCCATAAAAACTTCGAATGAAAAGCGATTTCATCTATCAAATCCATCAAATTATTTTCAATCGCAATGGAGAGCAAAAATTCAAATCCATCTTTTTCCTTCAACTTCCCGCCCGAAAATTTATCGACCAACTCAACTATTTCATTTGCCTTCATCATTTTAAAACCACCATCTTAATTACATCGTGAAATTTTCCAGCCAAAAGAACACAAAAATAAACCCCAGAAGAAAGCCCAGACGAATCAAAATTAACCTCATAAATTCCAGGCTTGAGCTCCCCCTTAAAAATTCTTGTGGTTTCCCTTCCAAGAACATCGTAAATTTTCAATTCAACTGGATGAGATACGGATTCTGGTATTGAAAATTTTATCTTCGTTTCAGAGTTAAATGGATTCGGATAGTTTTGAAAAAGTTTAAATCTCAACTTTTCAGCAATTGGTTCATCTTCAACCAAAGTAACTTTAACCGGATATGTCACGCTCAAATCATCTATAAAAATTTTACCTGAGTATTCAAGACCATCTGAATAAGCACCAGTGAAATAAAAAGCAATTTTTAAAATTTTTATTGGATAACAGAAATAAGTTCCGCTTGCTGTTTGAATTGGATATTTTGTCGAAGCCCCAATCCTTCGCCATTCATTAGCCCAATTTATAAGTCCACCCGTGAAGACAAATATCTCATCGTTATCATCCGCGACAAAATAATAAACTCTATAAGAACCGCCATCACCATACGCATAAAGATAGATCGAATCAGGAACCCCATAAATTGGGATTTCAGAATTAACATAAATCCAATGCTGTTTTCCAGATACATGAATAAATCTATACTCAATGCCCAGCGATTTTGATTCAGAAATAAAATTTGTGTCACTTAAAAAAATTTTACATTCGTCTATATTTTCGGTTGAAACTGTAAATTTCATCTCATCAAATTTTTCAAGCAATCTCTCCCCCTTCCCAATTACAACCTGAACATCGGCCGTATCCGAAAGCTCGTCAAATTTTGAAACAACCTTTCCACTCCCCTCCATTTGCCCACGAAATAACCCAAGAACGTTCACAGTTCCAATATCACCGATGACTTTCCATTCAACATCACTTGCTGAGATTGTTCTGAAATTTCCCTCCAAATCAAAACCTTTAACAGAAAACTGAATTGTTCTACTCGTATCTGTCACCACATTCTTGGGCGATATCGAGATATTTTTCATACCGTAGACGACAACAAAACACGAGTCCCTCAATCCATTAATATGGGTCACATAAACATAGCCACTATCATTTTTCCTGCCAGCGGTGAAAAGTCCCGACAAGCTTATCGTCCCAATCGACGAATCACAAGACCAAGAAATTTGATTTGAAGTAATTTGAATCGGGTTAAAATACTTATCATATCCAAAGACACTAAATTGAAATCGCTCTCCTCTAAAAATTTTTAATCTCTTCGGTTCAATTTCAATTCTACTTAAAGTATCCTGGGGAGCAGAGCTTACGATGATAATTGCATTTGAAACTGATCTTTCGCCAGTTGCATCTGAAGGTGAGTTAACGACTTTACCCCTGACAACCATCGTTGTTGAACCACCGCCATCAAGATTAACGCCATTCCAAACCCCAAGCGTCAGCATAAAATTTGCGAGCTCATCAAGTGTCATCCCGACGCTCGATGCCTGTCTTCCATCAACGGTGATAAAATAAATTTTTGTGCTATCCTTTGAAAAACCAACGGCTGTCCTAGGATGTCTGCTATAAGTAAAGCTCGAACTCGCCCCTTCTTGCTGATATGTTTGCGCAACTACATTTTGCCCATCCCTTATTATCCTCGGAAGCCCACCGATCGCTTGAAAAACTTTCCCAACATTCGGTGTAAGACGCAAAACAATTTTAACCGTGTCCTTAATCTTTAAGTTATTCCTTAGAAACTCCCCTGCCCTCCCATGCCCCGATAAAACTGCTTTACCAACGGGTATTTTCATGCTTCCAACCCAATTAACAATTGTATCAACAATGCAATAAAGCGTGTCGTTAACAATCCATTGATTTAACGGACTTATCAAAGCTTCACTCCCCCACTGATTTGTCGCGGTTGAATCCCCAAAATAACCATTGTAAAAAATTAACATATCACTTCCGCGCGCCTCATTAATTCCATTTATCGCTATTAACGAATCCCCTACAATTAAACTTCCAAAAAAGCTAAAAATTTCAATAAACGGCTTTTTATCAACCGCGATTCCAAAAACGGACCTCGGATACGGTTTTTTCAAAATTTCGCCATTTTCAATTTGCATATTTATGGGCTCGCCAGTTTGAGTATTATAAAAATCGCCGTTAACCGCACCCACAACAACATGACCAGAATAACTTTTCCTGTTTGCCATTGAACTTGTCTTTTCAAACGCCCTTAACTGCTCCCTCCCATTTTTTGATGCCTTAACCGTTTCAAGAGTTATGAATGGATTTGTAATGTCAACCTCAAGAACATTTATTTTCCAAGGTATGCTTGGAAAAGTTATCGATAAATGCTTTACACCTGGTCCAACATATCTTGAAGCAACTGTATCAGTTTGAGAGTAAACAGGCAAGCAAAAAGCAAGAAAAACAAGCAAAAGAAATGTTTTTAATAGGCGCATTTTTACGATAACTTGTTTTAAAGCACAATAAACTTTCAAAAGGAAATTACATCTTAAATTGAAAAAACGCAAGAATTAAGAAACGAAAATTACTCGGGATATTCTTTGGCTTGTTCTTCACCTCTTAAAACTCTTAAAACCCCCAATGCGAGTGCTCTCATCTCATCTTCACCTGGAAAAACCAAAACTGGTGCTATAAATGAAACCCTCTCAGTTATCCAATCCACTAACATTTTCGAATTTGCAAGACCCCCTGTTAAGACAACGGCGTCAACCTTACCTTTCAAAACCGTCGCCATCGCTCCAATTTCCTTTGCAATTTGATAAGCCATAGCTTCATAAACTTCCCTCGCATATTCATCCCCGTTCTGTATTCTTTTCTCAACCTCATCTGCATTGTTCGTCCCAAGATATGCAACAAGTCCCCCTTTCCCCATAACCATTTTTCTAATCTCTTGTTCAGTATATTTCCCTGAAAAACATAAAGATATAAAAGGCTGAAGTGGAAGTCCACCCGTTCTTTCAGGTGAAAATGGTCCATCGCTACTTGCATCATTTGCATCAATTATCTTTCCACCTTTAACGGGACAAACAGATATCCCACCACCAAGATGTGCAATGACGAAATTCGTTTCATCAAGTTTTTTACCTATCTTCTCGCTTGCAAGTCTTGCAACCGCATGGATGTTTAATGCATGTGATAAACTCCTTCTCTGGATCAAAGGATGCCCCGAGTATCTAGCAAGTGGTTCGAACTCATCAACCGAGACAGGATCAACTATAAACGCATCAACTCCCCCCAACTTGGCAATTTCATAAGCAAGAGCGCAACCAAGATTTGATGGATGCTCGCCTTGAAAATTAGCCCTTGCGTCTTCAAGCATCTTGTCGTTTACACGATATGTTCCACCCTTAACTGGTCTCAAAAGCCCGCCAATCCCAACAACTGCTGAAAAATCGGAAGGTTTTAAATTTTTCTCTTCAAGAAAGTCAAGAATTATTTTTAATCTAAAATCAAACTGCTCCCACAAAGTTTTAAAATTTGAAAGTTCTTCAGGTGAATGTCTTAACACTTTTAGATCGATTTGTTTCTCATCTTCAAAAATCGCAACCTTTGTTGATGTTGAGCCTGGGTTAATCACAAGAATTTTCATCGTTTTAGAAAAGTTTGTTTTAAAAAGCGACAAGGTATTGACTAACTCAAAATTCATTGTTAATTTAACAAAGAAAAAATAATTCATCCAGTCTTGCTTTTAAACAAAAGATATGAAATACTTTCAAAAATTGGCCAAGGCGCAGTCGCTGAAGTTTTTAAAGCGCGCGATGCACTGCTCAATACAATAGTAGCGCTAAAAATTGCAAAGCCGAACCCTGTCTATGAAGAAAAAATAGCAACCGAATTTAGAATCACTACACAATTTGAACACCCAAATATAATTTCAGCCTATGATTTCGGAACCGTAAGAATCTGTGAAGATCAAAAACTCTTATCGCGAAAATTTATCGTGCTTGAATATTGTGACACACAAGATATAATCAAGTACCTTTCAAACGCCGAATTCAAAGACAAAATCAAGATTATGTATCAAATTTGTCACGCTGTGCATACAATTCATAAAGCCAAACTTGTTCACAGAGACCTTAAGCCTGAAAATATACTGTTTGACTCAACAACTAGTAGGATAAAAATTACCGACCTTGGACTTGCCATCGGACAGGAACAGATAAACTTTGATGAGTTACCTGCTGGAACGCTTTATTACCTTGCCCCAGAAATACTACAGGGTAGCAAATTCGACCATCGCGCTGATATTTATTCGCTTGGGATTTTGTTTTACTACATCTTGAACGGCAAACTGCCTTTTGACACAGATGAACCAGTTGAAATTTTAAAGTGGCATCTTTCACCAAGGCACATTGATTTTTCAAATATCCCAGAGGAAGTGCAAAAACTTTTAAACTCAATGCTTGAGCCCGATCCATCGCATAGACCTCAAAATCTCGTTGAGGTTATGAACCTACTAAAAACTTTAATGCCCGATTTACCTGAGATAAAAAATTTCAAAGTCAGAAAACCATTTGGTAAAGATGAGGCACTCAAAAAAGCGATAGAAATCCTTAAAACAGCCACTATCACAACTGGAAAAATAACTCTAATTACTGGGGCTGACGGAATTGGAAAAACATCACTTCTGCGATATATAAGCGCTGAAGCAAAACTACTCGGCTTTGAGACAATTTTGATCAATGAGATCAACATTCAGAAAACCTTAAACCTCATCTTAAAATCGCCGTTGGCATCCTTTCTAACCCCTGAACTAAAAATGAAGGCAGAAAAACTAAAAGAAGAAAAAATTCTAAACTATCATACCGTTATTGAATTCTCGGAGTTTCTTGAAAAACTGCTTTCGGATGCCTCAAATAATTTCCCACTCGCTATCTTTATCGATGCTCTAAATCCTTCTGAACCACTCTCTGAAATTTTTATTAAATCCATCTTACTCTCGGATAAACTAAAACGAAAAAACATTGCCATTTTTATAGCATGTGAGACGACCGAATTTATCACATTTATTGCACCAGAGGTAGAAAAAATTTACCTTCGCCCACTTAACACTGAGGAACTGAAAAATTATCTTTACGCCAACTTTGATTTCGATCCTGCAACGGCTCAAGAACTCGCCGAAATGCTCAGTGAATACACAGGCGGAATATCTGCGGTGCTCGAAATCTTCTCCAATTACCTTCAGGATAAAATTGATAAAAGCACAATAGAAATATCCAAAATTGCAAATCTAGAATTTGACGCAATACTTAACAGAATAAAACAACTTAATTCAACCCAAAGAGAAATTCTTGACATCTTAAGCTTAGCAAGTGAACCAGTTGAAATTGAAATTTTGAGCAAATTCTTCAATCACGATATATCGTCACACCTATATCAACTTCAAAGTTTCGGATTTATAAAAATTGAAAACGAAAAAGTCTCAATAGCATACAAAGCTTTGAAAAAATATATCGAATCCGATCTTGATGAAGAGGCGAGAAAGAGATTCCATTTAAATTACACTTTAGCCTACCATGACGAAGACATGAAAAATGCAGATAAAGTTTTATATCACTTTGCAAAGATGGGAGACAGCGAAGGTGTGTCAAAATTTGCAGAAGTTGGAATTGAGAATCTAATATCAAAAGGCGAATTTAAGAAAGCAATAAATCTGTGTCAGGAAATTTTTGAACTTTTGCCTGAATATCTGAAAACCTTATTTAAAATCAAACTTGGATTTATACATCTTCAACTCGGCAATTATAAAGATGCAATTTCAACACTCGAGAATCTTGATGAATTAGATGCATTTGAGTTAAAATCCGAGGCATATTTCCACCTTGGAGACACAAATAAGGCAATTGAAATTTTAAAACATACATTTAAAATGTATGATACGCTCTATGAGAAAATAAGAATCGCAACAAAAATATCTCAGATCTTGGCGTCGATCGGTGATATTGACACAGCATTAATATTACTTGAATTATTTGAAAACAAAAGGATACTTTCATTTATTGAGAAAACGGATGTTCTTGGAGATCTTTATGCTGGGCTTGGAATAATCTTTCAGATGAAGGGATATAAAGAAAAGGCAAAAATTTATTTCGAATTAAGTTTAGAACACCGTTTAAAAAAGCAAAACCAGTTCAAGCTCATTGCGGGTTATAATAACATCGCAAACTTTTACAGCATTAACGGTAAATATGATGAAGCGATAACATATTGGAAAAAAGCACTTGAAATTTTGAAATCAACTGGCAATATAGTTCAAAGCGCACACATTTATAACAATATCGGGGTAAACCAATTTAAAAGAAATAACTATGAAAAGGCGCTTGAAAACTATCAAAAAGCACTGGCAATTTACAGAGCCATAAACGATGTACATGGAGTTGCAAATGTTCTGGGAAATATTGGGGAATTGATGATTGAAGAATTTAAACTTGGTGAAGCATACAAACATATAAAAGAAGCAAAAGAACTTCACATAAAAACGAATAATCTCGACGGCTTGCTCGAAACAGATTTACTTTTACTTTCCCTTTACCTTGTTGCAGGTGATATCAAAAATGCTGAACTAACTTTAAATGAAATAAACCAAAAACATCCTGAAACCCCACCCGAACTTATCGAGTGTTACCGTGCGTGCATCGAGATGAAAAAGAAAAACTTTGCGGAATCTGAATCCATTTTGATGAAGCTTTTAAACAACGAGAACATCAAGGGAAACGATGATATTTACTTGAAAATTTTAATTTCTCTTCTCAAATTAAACTATGTAACAGGCGGAATAGAAAAACTTGAAATGGTGAGATCAATTGCTGAAAACTACGCTGAGCAAGTTGAAAATTTCAATCTAAAGGCTTTGTTATTTTTCCTTATCTCGCTTAGCTATGAGGATAAAGACAAATCTCTTGCAGTTAAATATCTTAACAAGTCAATTGAGTCACTTGGTTATGAATTCTTCGAGCCGAAGTGGAAAATCTACCTTATGCTTGCGCAAAATTACAAGAGGCGAGGAATTGAATCAAAGTTTTTACAAAGTTTCGAAACAGCATTGATAAATTTTCAAGAGTTGCTTCAAAGAATAGAAACGCCTGAATTCGTTAAATCTTATCTCGCTGATGTGGAAAATGAAAAGTTTTTAAAAATACTACAAAACTTAAAAATTTGAACAGGGTGAACTATAAATTTAAAATATTCCTGATAAGCACCAGCAGGGCAATTCTTGAAGATGTTAAAAGATTTATCCCCACCGAAGAAGGTTATTTTGATGTCAGCTTAATATCTTCCTATAACTCTTTGCGAAAGTTTGCAATCCAAAACCCAGACCTTGCCATAGTTGCTATTTCAAACGATAGCGATGAAATATTGCTTGAAACCGCTGTCGAGCTATTTGGCTCACAAACTGTGGCGTGCGTCGATTACATTAAATCATATGCCTTGACCGTTAAGCTTATAAAGCTAAGAGTTTTATCATACTTTTCAATGCCAGAAGAGAGCACTTCATTTTCAGATTTCTTGAAAGGGAAAGTAGAAGATTGGAAGAAAAAAAGTGATATAGAAAAGCTTTTAACGATAAGAAGGGAACAATTTAACTTCAGCAGTTTCATTGGAAATTCAGAAAAAATTCGCGATGTAATAGCTCTTGTTAAAAAGGCAATTGAACATAGGGATTTAACAGTTCTCATAACAGGTGAAACGGGGACAGGTAAAAATCTCATCGCCAGAATAATTCATCAAAATACTTATTCAGACATAAAACCTTTCGTAGAAATAAACTGCGCTTCAATTCCACCTACGCTTCTTGAGTCCGAATTGTTTGGTCATGAGAAGGGTGCTTTCACAGATGCGAAGGACAGAAAAATGGGTTTATTTGAAGTTGCCAGTGGCGGGACAATTTTTTTAGATGAGATAGGAGATCTTGATTTTAATCTACAGGGAAAGATTTTAAAAGTTCTTGAGGATAAGACATTTAGAAGGGTTGGCGGGGTTGAAACTTTAAAATTTGAAGGCAGAATTATAGCTGCGACAAATAAAAACCTTGAACATCTTGTTGCGGAGAATAAGTTCAGGCGCGATTTATACTACAGACTGATGCTTTTGCCAATTTATTTACCACCCCTGCGTGAAAGAGGGGATGACATTTTTATTCTTGCGGAATATTATATGAACAAATTTAATGAACTCTACCGTAAAAATCTCCCCAAACTTAAGGGGATATCACCGGAAGCAAAGGCTTTACTGAAAAGATACCCATGGCCTGGAAATGTCAGGGAGTTGAAACATGCGATAGAAAGGGCTGTTATTTTAAGCGATGGAGAATACTTAACACCCGATGATTTTAAATTTTTATTTGAGAAGAAACCAGCATCACTAACCCAACAAATCGAGGAAGCCTCTTCAAACATTCAAATAACATTACCATTCGAGTCGGCAAGCCTAAAAAATCTTGAAAGAGAACTCATAAAGTCTGTTCTTGTCCGCGTCTCAGGGAATAAAAGTCGGGCTTCAAAAATTTTGGGAATATCCCGCCCCCGTCTCGACCGCCTGATCCAAAAATACCGCATCAATAATCCCTGAAATAAATCATTACACACTGCAACAATTTGTTACATCCCATTATTTCAAACCTTTACAAAAGGCATAATTGGATAAGCAAATAAAAAATGTCTATTTAGCATAACTGCTTAATTTTCAACAACTTTAGGTTCAATTCCCGACTTTGGCACAATCTTTGCAAGTCCTATATATAGATTTTGTTCTTTACATGTTTGATGCAAGTTGAATATGAAGATTCTGGCAGCTCTGATTAAGACTGGGAATTTTAATTGCTTGTTTTAAAGAAGTGTGTGAGGCTTGATCGCTTTAGAAAGTTTAGTTTATTGTTGTGTAAATTAACTATAAATGTTGGTAAATTGTAGTTTCAAGTTTAACTCGTTCTTTTAAATTACGCAGGGCTTTTATGTCATTGTGTTCTGTTATTTAAGCATTTGCGGAATCGAATGTAAGGTTTTTATCTGCTCCAATTTGAGATATGAGGAAGAATTTAAAGTTGACTAGCGCTTGCAATGTGTGATCTGTTTAAAGTTTAATGGTTATAAGTTAACTGCGAAAATTGTTAGCTGCAGTTTAGCTTAATTGATATTAAACCCTGTAAAGATATTGATGTGAATGTTTTTTTGCTAATTGTAAATGTGAATTTTACTAACCATAAAACTTAAAAACTAACTAAATGTCAAACTAAAACAAGGAGGTTACCATGAAGCGCTTAATCTCAGCCCTCAGCGTCATCATCTTCGCAATTAGCTTAGCTTTCTTCTTCACAAGCTGCGCAGATAACCCGGTGGGGCTTTCAACTGGGAAGCCGGGGATTATCAACAGAGATGGACAAATTAAACTTTTGAAGTGGAATGACGCGTTTAAGCAAGAACTTCTTGCGAAGAAAGGATTTGCTGGAAAGTGGGTATTCCCAGGAAAAGATGCAACTGTCGGAGGAAGGAAAACTTACAATAATTCCGTTTATATCCCTGCGGGCGCGGTGAGTGAACCAACCTATGTGACAGTTGAAGTGCTTGGCGGAGATTATGCAGCTGTTGAATTCAATCCGAGCATGACATTTAACACAAATGTTACGATCTCACTTTCATACGCTGGGATTGACCTTGGAGATGGTTCACCATATGATCTCAAGCCAGTATGGTATAATCCGGACACTGGAAACTGGGAATATGTTAATAGCCCAGTGACTGTTGACACTAAAAAGCAAACAATTAGTTTCCAGACCAATCACTTCTCCAGATATGGTTGGTCATGGTAATTTCGGTTTAATCTAAATTTTTCACAACAAGGAGGCGAAATTATGAAGAGACTTAAATCAACTTTTTTAGATAAAGTTATAGCCGTCGCCCGCAGGTATTGCGGGGACGACTTTCTTAAAAAATTTAATGAGATACTAAAAGAGCGAGAAGAAAATCTCGCTCTAGACTTAAAGGAAGCAAAGGCGAAAGTTGAAGTTGAACCCGAAGTTCAAGAAGAAATAATAGCCGAAATTAAGTTCGATACGCTTTTAAGTTTGGCTGGTGAATATCTAGATCAGTTTAAGTTCATTCAGATGTGCTTTGACATTGGAGATGTATGTCTAACTTATGGCGAATTTAACAAAGCTGAAAATTGTTTCCTTCTGGTGATAAAGAAAGCAGGTAAAGGTCGAGAATTTGACGAAGCAAGGGCGAAGGCATATATAAAGCTTGGTGAGGTTAAAACGAAGCAAAACGAATTGAGCGATGCTGTATCCGCCCTAAGGCAAGGGCTGAAGATATATCAAAAATTGCGGAACACCGAAGGAATAGCAATATGTGAAAATGGTCTTGGGATAGCATTTTATGAAAGTGGTCGCTATGATTTTGGCACTACATACTTTAACAATGCGCTTAAAAAAGCAGAAAAGACAAAGAATGAAGAATTGATCGCAAGATTGCATATAAACCTTGGTATAATCGAGAGCATGCGTGGAAACTGGGATAAAGCAATTTCGCATTTTCAGCAGGCATTACCGCGACTTGAGAAAAGAGGTGATGCGCTTAGGCTTGCCCAAACATACCACAACATTGGCATTACGCTTATTCATAAAAACGAATACGACGCTGCTCTTAAAGAATTTGATAAAAGCATTGAGCTTGCCCAAAAGCTTGAAGATAGTTATATGCTAGCCCTTGCCTATCTTGGAAAAGCGGATGCTTATGTTAGGATCAAAGATCTCCCGCTTGCAACTGCTTATGTGACCCGATCACTTGATATATTCTATAAAATTGGAGACAGACAAAGTATCGCTGATGCTTATAGGATTCTCGGCGTTATTCAAATCGAGCATGGAAATTTACAACTTGCGGAAAGTTATTTCAAGACCGCCATTGATTTAAATCTTGAATTTAGAAACTGGCTCAACCTTGGCGAAACCTACTATGAATTGAGTCAACTTTACAAGAAGCAAGAGCAAATCGACAAAGCCCGAGAATCCTTAAAATCATCGCTTAAATACTTGAAGAAGATCAAAGTTAAATCCTATATCGCTCGAATTCAGGCTGAATTAGCAGAGTTAAAAGAAGCGTAGAATTTAAATCAGGTCCGGCGGTTTTCAGGAACCGCCGGCTTTTTAAAAATTAACTCTGGTTTAATCAAATATGATTGAAAATTTCGAAATATTCGAGGAAGTAAAAAAGAAAATAACTGATGTCAAAAAAAGAATTGAAGAACTTGAGGGAGAAAAACATAGGAATTTGGAAATTATCCTCAATGTAGTTAAAGCGATCAACTCATCTCTCATTCTTGACGAGGTTCTAAAAATAGTGTTGGATAATTTAATCTCACTTGCAAAAGCTAATAAGGGTTGTCTTTTCCTGGTAAATGGGGATAAAAATCTAAAGTGTGCGCTCGCCAGAAATTCAAAGGGTGAAACATTAGACGAAGAAGCAATCGCATATAGTAAAAGTATAGTTCAGGATGTTTATTCCAGTGGGGAGCCGATAGTCATTGAAGATATTATCAACTACGAAGATTTCATGAGAAAAGAAAGCATAATTGCTTTAAACCTGAAAACTATAATTTGCGTCCCGTTAACAGTTGATGGTCAGATACTTGGTGTTGTTTATGTTGATAGCAACCGTGTTACAGAAATTAACAAAAATGAAATACTTCAGCTTTTCGAGATACTTGCCGGTCATGCAGCTATTGCGATAAGGAATGCAAAACTTTACGAGAAGCTTTCAAAAGCGTATATTGATTTACAATCAGCGAATGAGGCAATGATAAAAGCTGAAAGAATGGCAACGCGTGGAGCACTTGCATCTGAAATTGGACATGAGCTATCAAATTATTTAACCATTATTTCAATTAACGCAAAGCTTATCTCAAGAGAGATAGCGAAAATTTCGCAGGATGAAAAACTAAATAATTCCATATCTTCCCTACTATCTGGGATCAACAAGATGAAATACTTCATCCGCGGGCTTCTTGACAGCGCGGAGATGAAGCCAAACAAACAACCAAGCAATATAAACAACATCATCAAGGAAACGATACAGTTCGTACAGCCGTTGTCAAGGTACTCTATTGCAAAATTTGTTGATGAACTTGACCCCGAGCTCCCGCTTGTTAACATTGACCCGTTTCAATTCCAACAACTTTTGATCAATTTGTATAAGAACGCAACAGACGCTAGGAAAGATGCCACGATAATAACAAGAACATACTTTGACAAGGAATTAAATAAAATCGAAATAAGAGTTGCGGACAACGGTCCAGGAATCCCCCCAGAGGTCCGCGAAAAGCTTTTCAACATAAACTTAACTACAAAGCCCGAAGGACACGGGTATGGTCTAATGATATGCAAAAAAATAATCGAGAATCACAATGGTAAAATTGAGGTTATAAGTGAAGTTGGAAATGGAACGGAATTTATAATTTCGATCCCGGTTGAATGAAGTTTTGAAAAAAGGCGCTCGGGGACATTGGGGAGCTATGAGCTCCCCTTTTTTATTTTATTTGAACAAGTGTATGGTTTGAAATTTGAAAAACCTTTGCATCTTTCACCATTTCAATGATAGAATAATTGTGCGTGGCCATTATAATCGATGTCCCACGAAGATTTATCCGTTTTAGTAGCTCTATTATTTCAGTTGATGTATCTGGGTCAAGGTTTCCAGTTGGTTCATCTGCGAGAATTAAAAATGGTTCATTAACGATTGCTCTTGCTATGGCAACCCTCTGCTGTTCCCCACCAGAGAGCTCATCTGGCATGCTGTTCTTTTTGTGACTTAACCCAACTTCAGTAAGTGCCATTAAAACCTTTCTGTTAATTTCTTTTCTCTTAGCCCCCGTTACATAAAGAGCGAAAGCGACATTTTCAAAGACGTTTCTATCATCAAGAAGTTTAAAATCTTGAAAAACTATGCCAAGACGTCTTCTTAAATAGGGAATTTGCCTTTTCTTTATCTTTCTTGAGTCGAACCTTCCAACTATGACTTTGCCGCGATTAGGGAAAATATCCATATAAATTAATCTAAGCAATGTACTTTTCCCAGAACCGGTCGGACCAGTGACGAAAACAAACTCACCATCGTTAACTTTAAAATTCAAATCCTTAAAAACAAGATTATCATCAAACCATACCGATACGTTGTTAAATTCAACCATTCCAATTATTCCTTTTCTTTAAAATGAAATGCACTCTTTCCGATCGCTCGCCTCCCTCCAAAAAAGAAAACCCATCAAAACAACCAACAACTTCAAAAAGACCGTTGCTTTCAATAACATCTCTGATCTCTGAAATCCTATAAATTTTCTGCGCATGCTTCTCAAAATACTTCTCACCGTTCATTTCAATTTCAAATTCATTGATGTGAATTCTCTCGTCCCTTAGATAATAACTTCTTCTAGTATACTTTATCCCGAAACATTCCCCGCTTGAATTCATCAAGCTTGAATTTTGAATTGAGTTATATTCAGTTGAGATATCAAAGATGAAAATTCCCCAATCATATAATAAGGCTTCAACGCTTTTAAAAAGACCATCAAGCTTTTCTATGCTGTCAAGATAATTCACACTATCATAAAGACACAATGCAACATCATATTTTTCATCGACTTTGAAATTTGACATGTCCCCAACAAATAACTTAACATCTTCAGCTTTAATCTTCTCCTTTGCTTTATTAATCATCGCAGCGGAAAAATCCATTCCATCAACAATGAAACCAGCTTTTTTTAATAAAATAAGCATAGTCCCAGTTCCACAAGCTATTTCAAAAATTCGCCTTGCATCGGGACAAAATTCTCTTATCAATTCAATGATATATCTTGCCCACTTCCTATACGGCACACTTTTCATAATACAGTCGTAAATCTCAGCGAGAGCAGTATATGGCTCTGTTTGAATCATTTTATTAAAATTAGCTCCTTTTGTGGTGTGCTTAAGAACTCTGCCCCTGTTTCAGTTATTAAAACATCTTCTTCAAGTCCAATTCTTAGATAACCGTTCCTTTCCTTGCTGTAAAGATAAACTGATGGCTCAAGCGCAAAAACTTGGTTAGGTAATAATTTATAAAAGGGTCTCTTCCCATAACGATCTTTCCAATTTGGACCAAGTAGAGGTCCAATCTCATGAGTTGAATATCCGATGACATGACCCGCTGCATGCGGATATTCCTCATAACCAGCGTTAACGATCACAGCTCTTGCAGAGCTGTCAACTTCAAAACCAATCACACCAGGTTTCATCTTTTTAAATCCTTCCTCGATCGCCTTAACATTTGTTTCCCACATTTTCAAAATATAATCTGGCGGTTGTTCCTCATCTTCCCTCAAGACATAAGCAGTCCGCTGGATATCTGTGCAGTAGCCACTTAAATTAATACCAAAATCAATCGTTATTAAATCTCCCCTTTGGATCACATAATTTGAAGGTTCAGAATGGCCTCGTGTAATTCCAGCATTGACACTTGGACAGCTCTCTGGTTCCCAAGAAGGTCCAACTCCGTAATCACGCATCAGTTTTTTTATGTAATTAGCCACATCTTTCTCGGTGGTCTTACCTGGTTTTATAACTTCATTGCTTAAAGCTTTTGAAATTATTTCTTCCGTTATTTTCACAGCCTCTCTCATAATTTCGATCTCCTCGGGTAAAAGTTGACTTCTGTAAGCCATCACAATATTTTCGGACGAAACAAAACGACTTGCGAATTTCTCACCAAGTATGTTTTTTAAATAACTTAATGTACTAGCCGAAAGACCATCTGCAATTGGAAAATCCTCAGAAATGTTAAGTGCTATCTTTCTTGGATTTTTCTCCTCAACGATTTTTTTCAAATGCGGTGCAAGCCCTTCTTTTTTGTAAGAAATAACTGTATCATAAATTCCCGACTTCTGGATTGGGTCAACATCATAACTTGCGCAAATTGCTATTCTTTTCAACGAGTTACCCTCGTTTATAAAGACAAGAGCTGTTCTCGCAACTGCCCTATCAGCTGATAAATCTTTGGCAAGTGGATCAACGACATATTCCCTGGTCAAAACAATCCACATATCAATTCCTTCATTTCTCATTGCTGGGAGAACAAACCTTTCAAGTTTCGCCTTTTTAATTTCAAAAAACTTTTCCGCTGGCATTCGCTTAATTTTCCTAGGATATTGATATGGTGTTTCCCGAACACATGAGCTTATATTCAGAAGAAAAAACGCTATGAAAACTAAAATAATTTGCATGGGTTCTTCTTTGCTTTGTTTTTAATAAAGTTAGCAAACACAAACTAATTAAGCAACGAACTTGAAATCATACAGAGTTCAATTTGAAATTAAATTCTGAAAATTTTATCTTTAAATTAGTCAAAAAAATTTCAGGTCGGCTATAGCTCACTGTTACGCTGTTAAACATAATCGCTGATAGGCTATCAATATGAGATCAGGAGCTTATGTGATTTTATTTTTCACTTTTTTCACTCTTTCTTCACTCGCAAAAGGTTTAAATTTTTCTTTCCACAATATAACTTTCCCAGATACGAATGTAACTAAGATTGACACAGCCAAAGTTGATTCAACCACAGGAAAAAATTTTTTCAATAAAAAGTTCGTTTTAAAACCATACATTCAATTAAATCGTCCCCAATTCCACCCCTTGTTATTTATGCCTTCAAACTTAATAACGCATGAGATAAAAATTGATTCCACGGGCAGGTTCGTTAAAATAACAGAAAAAATTGCGGGCAGTGATCGGACTTTCCCCCTTGTGATACCGCTTGAAAAATATATACAGATAAAGCTTGAGGAAAACAAAAGAAAATCATGGATTGAACTTGCGCATAGATATGAAAAAAGAGAGGAAAGAGATGACATTGAAAAACTTTTTGGAAGCATAACAAACATTCAAATACCTGTTCCGGCAAACCCAATCTTCAGCATATTTGGTCCCCCCGTTATAAACCTTCACATTTCAGGTGCTGTCGATATAACAGGCGCATGGAGAAATGAAAAAACCGAACAACTCATAGTATCAAGGCTTGGAAGTGTTCGAAATGAACCCGACTTTAATCAGCAAGTTCAAATAAATGTTGGCGGAACTATAGGAGATAAACTTAACATAACCGCTGATTGGAACACCCAAAGACAATTCGAGTTTGAAAACCAACTTAAGATAAGATACAAAGGCTACGAGGATGAGATAATTCAAAGCATTGAAGCAGGAAATGTTTCGCTCCAAACTCCATCTTCTTTGATTGGAAGCAGTCAAGCTCTCTTCGGTATAAAAGCAAATTTACAACTTGGTCCACTTAAGCTAACAACCATAGCAAGCCAGAAAAAAGGTGAATCGCAAGAAAGGGTTTTGACTGGTGGAGCTCAAACGCAATCTGTAGATGTTTTCCTTTATCAATACTCGCAAAGACATTATTTTATTGATGAGAAATACATTAAAACTTATGAACCCTACTATCAAAACAGTCCTCCATTAAGAATAGCTCCGGAGTTGCAGGTTAAAGATATTGAGGTTTGGATCTCTCAGCTTGAGCGCCCCGAACCTGGCTTGACAAGATTTATCGTAGCAGACATCAATTTGCCACCAACCACAAACAAATCGTATTACGATAGTTTAAGAACAATTAGACAAAGTGATCCTGGTAGAATTGAGGTTGGACTTTTCAGAAAACTTGAACAGGGAAAAGATTACACAATCAATGCCGACATCGGGGTTATTTCACTTAACATAGATATTCAAGATAACCAAGCAATTGCGGTTGCTTATAGAGTTGAAGGACCAACTCAAATTGCCGATGACGATACAGTTTATGGTGATTTTGTGAATTCGTTGACCGATACAGCAGTTACACTTGTTTTAAAACTTGTAAGACCGAGATCCCCGCAACCTTCCTTCAAAAAAGCATGGATCTTGCAGTTAAGAAACATTTACTCTCTTGCTGGTGCAAGAAACATAAAAAAAGAGGGATTTGAACTAAAACTTCTTTACAAACCAAGCCCGGATCAGGAAGAGAGGGAGGATATAGACGGGATAAACCTTTTAAAAGCTTTCGGATTTGATAGATTTGCAGAGGATGGTTCTCCAGGCTCGGACAACAAATTTGATTTTTCCGACCAAACGATAAACCCAAGCCGTGGTGAAATTATCTTCCCATTTCTTAAGCCATTCAGTAAGGAAACGTTGAAAAAAATTTTCCCTGACAAAAACGACGAATTCATAAATTCAATTGCCTACGATGATATTTACGATACAAATCAAGTTGCAGCAAGAAACAATACAGCAAAGGCATCAAAATTTAAAATTTCTGCAAAATTGACAAGCGATGCCCAGGCAACTTATAATCTTGGATTTAATGTTGCTGAAGGGAGTGTTCAAGTTTATTTAAACGACAGAAGATTAGTTGAAGGTGTCGATTATAGAGTTGATTACATACTTGGTCAGCTTACAATTTTAAATCGGGATGCTCTCTTACCAGGGGCAAATCTAAGAATAAGATATGAAACAAATGATCTTTTCTCTTTCGCCTCCAAAACAATTCTCGGTGCTCGAGGCGATCTTGACTTGGGCGAAAATACGAAATTTGGCTTTACATTTATGAACTATGCACAGCAAACATTAAGTGATAAAGTTAGATTAGGAGAAGAACCGATTAGCAATACAATGTTTGGAGTTGATCTTTCAACGAGATTTAATTCGAGAAGGATTTCCGAATTCTTTAACATATTCCCAGGATATCAAGCAAAACAAGATGCTTCATTTTCTCTTCGAGGTGAATCCGCTTTCATAATTGCTGATCCAAACACAAGGAAAAGTACAATCGTTGGGGACAACAGAGAAAGCGTCGTTTATCTCGATGATTTTGAAGGTTCAAAAAGGATTATTTCCTTCAGTTTAATTTCGAGCCATTGGCATTTTTCAAGTGCACCTGCTCTTATGCCCTTGCTCGGTGAAACAAGAAAGGAAGAAATTCCAGATACAATAAAAGTGCAAAGAAAGGGATATCTTGCATGGTTTAACATACCACAATCTGTTCAAATAACAGAAGTTTGGCCACAGAAAAGAGTTGCCCAGGAAGAGCAGTTTATTACACCGTTAGACATTCAATTTTTCCCACAACGACGAGGACAATACAACTACACCACCAAATGGGACTCAATTAAGAATTTCCCCCGACAAAACTGGGCAGGAATGATGAGAGTTCTTCCGTACTTTTCGACCGATCTCACAACCGAAAATATAACTTACATTGAAATCTGGTTTAAAATCATAGGTAATCCTGGACCAAACGCAAAAATGCTGATAAACCTTGGGCAAATTTCCGAGGATGTAATACCGAATAAACGACTTGACACAGAAGACAAAAATGGAAACTACCGCCTTGATCCTGATGAAGATGTTGGGCTTGATGGTATGAACGATAGCGAAGAGAGAGCAAAATATCCCAATCTTGGTGATGATCCCAGCCAAGACAACTTTGACTATGGAGACTTAATGCGAAGAAATGGAACAGAAGGAAATAGAAACTTTTACCCTGAACCAGATCAGGAGGATTTAAACAGAAACCACATACTTGATCTTGTAAATAATTATTTCGAGTATGAAATCCCGCTTGATACGGTAAACAATCCATACATAGCTGGTGGTGGTTCAAACGGTTGGTATCAGCTTAAAATACCGCTTTCTTCATATACACGAAGCATTGGGAATCCAAGTTTTACACTGATTGAATTTGTAAGGGTTTGGTTCACTGGATTTGATAACGACGCAGTAATTAGGATAGCTGAATTTAATCTAGTTGGAAATTACTGGGAAGAATTGGTAAAGAACGATGAAATGTTCAAAGTTACCGTCGTAAGCGTTGAAGATAATCCAGATTATACTCCTCCACCTGGTGTGCAAAGGCCAAGGGATAGGACAAGACCAGATCAGCAAATTGAAGGGAATGAACAATCACTTGCGTTTGTTATTCGGAATTTACCAGATGATACGCTCCGTCTTGCAATGAGAAGATTCCCTCAAAGACTTGACCTTTTCAACTACAAGATCATGCGTCTTTTTGTTCATGGTGATAGAAATTTCTACTTCCGCGATACCACAGATTATTCAGCTGAAATTTTTATCTGGATTGGAACGGATACATCAAATTATTACGAATACCGTCAGCCGATATGGCCCGACTGGGATGTGCGAAATAATATTCAAATCGTCTTTGATCAACTTACTGCCTTAAAACAAACAAGAGATTCAATAAATCAACCTATTAAGAGAATACCTGTGCCAGATGGGCCACCTGGAGCAACATATTGGGTCAAGGGGAATCCATCTCTAACAAACATCACATTTATTGCAATTGGCGTCACAAATCCAAAGGGGAAAGGGCCCCAACTACTTTCAGGTGATGTTTGGGTAAATGAACTTAGGCTTCTAAAAGCAAATGATGCCCTCGGCTGGGCATATAATCTATCCGCTCAATTTAGCGTACCCGAACTTTTAAATGTCAATTTTGGAATTGCGCGAAGAAGTCCTGAATTCAGAGGACTTTCAGATAAATTTGTTAATTCATCCGCTCGAGTTCTCTCAACAAATTGGGCTTTTTCAACGAATTTTAATATCGAGAAAATTTTGCCTTCGTTTTTAAGCTCATCGTTGCGAATTCCATTTACATATTCCAGAACTGAAAATATAGGAATCCCGAAATATATCCCTGGCAAAGACATACTTGCAACCGAAGCTGCAAATCGCCTCAGACAGACAATCATTGAAAAAGGCGGAACAGAAGAAGAAGCAAATAGAAAAGCGGACAGCTTGTTAACTGTCATCCAGCAAATAATGGTGTCAGAAACATGGGCAATTCCATCAGTCAACTTTACAATTAACTCCCAAAAATGGTATATCAGAGATGTCATCAACAAAATAAACATTGGATTTAACTTCAACCGTTCAAGGTTTAGAGATATAAATACTGAACTAAGTAACAAATGGGGCTTCAACTTTCAAACGAATTATTCAACCAGTATTAAGCCAATAACCCTTAAACCTTTTAAATCACTTTTCGCAGGGATCCCACTTTTGGACACATATAAAGATTGGGAAATTCAACTCACCCCATCAAGCCTTGCTGGAATGATGAGATTTGATAGAGGACATGAGAATAGAAAATTTAGAACGAAGACAACTTACGAACCAACAACTCGCATCTTCAACGCTCAAAGAGGCTTTTCATTTGATTGGAAATTCTCAAATAATGGTTTGATAAATCCATCTTTAAGATATCAAGTTGACATAGGAAGCAATCTCGTCCACCTTGAAACCGATTCCCTTGGCAGACAGCGGAGCACAAAAGAAATTTTTAGCGACATCTTTTTCAAAGATGGTTTGATCAACTTTGGCAAGACATCAACTTTATCTCAACAAATAAGCATAGGAACAAACCCGAGGATACCACCGATTCTTGGTTTGAACAAATATCTAAATGCTAACTTCAGTTATTCCTCCGCATATAGATGGCAAAATAATTTCCAACAAAGAGAGCTTGGAAGGAGCGCTGGATACTCTGCAAATTTAAACTTTAACTTATCATTAAAATTAAAATCGCTTGCCAACTCATGGTTTGGAGAAGATGATGAACGAACTGGGCGCGGTCGCGGAGCCCAGGCTCAAAGGGACACATCAAAAAAATCTGGTTCAACCATATCACCCAAGAATGTTCTAAAAATGCTTATAAAAACCCCATTTCTCGATTACGAAAATGTTCAAATTACATTCACTCAGACAAACACAGCAATGAACACAGGACTTTACAGCGAAAGACCAGGCATGGGAAATCTTTGGTCATGGCTTCCGTTTATAAGCGATAGAATTGAATATGGACCATCGCTTTTATATCAACTTGGACTTGTCTCCAATCCGAACGGTAAAATTCAACTTACCCCCAAAAAAGGTTTCCCATTTTTCGGATTTGAGCAAAGTCCAGGCTTAAGAGCACCAAATGGAAATCTTGACGATAATTATACACAAAACAACAAAATTTCGATAACCACATCTCGCTCCCTTTGGCAAGGTGCTTACCTTGATTTAAGCTGGAATCTTGGGTGGAGCTATCAAAAAAATCAAAGAATTATAACCGATTCACTTGGAATACCCAAAGTTACATCATTTACAAGTTCCGCCTCAGTAAGCAGGTCATTCCTGACATTGCCACCTGTTTTTATATTTAGCATTTTCAAAAGTGGAATTAAATCCGTAGCATCTGTATATTCCGAACTTAAACTCGACCCAAATGATAAAAGAACCGATGATGAAAAACTAGCCCAGGCATTTGAAGAGGGTTTTGAAACGCTCCCATTTTTAAGCAAACTTCTTGGCGGTTTCTTCCCCAGGCTTAACTGGAGGTTAAGATGGGATGGGCTTGAAAAGTTTTCCATCTTTAAATCTTTTGCAACTCGCGTCTCACTTGAACATGCATACACATCAAACTTTGAAAAAAGATGGAGAAGCTTCATAGGTCAAGGACAAACATTTGAAGGTGAACGAACTGGCTATGATTTTAACCCCTTGATCGGACTTAATCTAACCTTTAAACCTTTATGGAACGGAAATCTAACTGGCGGTTTCAGATACATAACATCAACCTATTATGATTTGAACTTTTCGGCTAAGGCGATCGTTGAAACATTCAGACGAGAAATCTCATTCAACTTGAGCTATTCAAAGCGAGGTTTCAATTTGCCAATTTTTGGTCTCTCACTTAAAAATGATGTTGACATAACATTTACTTATTCATCATCGAAAAATTCAAGGCAAACATATCAAGCACGAAATCTTTCTCAAGCTTTGCCACTTGATGGAATTCTTAGGACGACAATGGAGTTGAGATTTCGTTATATTTTAAGCACGCGCGTCACAGGTTCGCTATTCTATCGACTTACAAAATCAAAATCGGATTCAAGAAGCACCTTTATCCCAGGTTCAACAATAAATGAAGTTGGAATTGACCTCCACATCTCGATTGGAACATGATTTTACAAACAAAATTTTGAAACAAATGAAAAATTTTAGAAGGACAAAAATAGTGTGCACCCTTGGACCAGCGGTAAGCACACTTGAAAAGGTCGTTGAACTTATAAACGCTGGAATGGATGCGGCACGATTGAATTTTTCACACGGCGATTACGAGGAGCATTTAAAATTTATAAAACTTGTCAACGAAGCATCAAAAATCACGGGTAAATTTATCCCAATAATCCAGGACCTGCAAGGACCAAAGA
Organism: Candidatus Kryptonium thompsonii; assembly: GCF_001535985.1. Classification (NCBI taxonomy): domain Bacteria; kingdom Pseudomonadati; phylum Candidatus Kryptoniota; genus Candidatus Kryptonium; species Candidatus Kryptonium thompsonii. The sequence goes on from NZ_CZVS01000017.1 coordinate 26,941, forward strand.
TAAGGGTTGGAAAATTAAAAACAGAACCAATTGAACTTAAAACTGGAAATTTTGTCTTTCTTACTTCGGAATCAATCGACGGCGACAATGAAACCATTCCAATTCAATATGAATACCTTACAGACGATGTTAAAGCTGGAGATACTATACTCCTTGATGATGGGATGATCGAACTTAAGGTTATAAGCGTTGAAGGTAAAAAAGTAAAATGTGAAATTGTTGATGGAGGGATTTTGAAATCGCATAAAGGTGTAAATTTACCTGGCGTAGAACTTCAAGTTCCATCGCTTACAGAAAAAGATATAGAGGATCTAAAATTCGGACTTGAAAATGGTGTTAACTATGTGGCACTATCATTTGTCAGAAAAAGGGAAGATATAATCAATTTGCGCAGAAAGATGGAAGATTTAGGTAGAGTTGTTCCCATAATCGCAAAAATTGAAAGGATTGAAGCAGTTAAATCGATTGATGACATAATTGAGCTTGCTGATGCGATAATGGTCGCAAGAGGTGACCTTGGCGTTGAGCTCCCAACTGAGGAAGTCCCTGTTCTGCAGAAAATGTTAATTAAAAAAGCGAACATAGCTGGTAAACCCGTTATAACCGCCACGCAGATGCTTGAATCGATGGTTTCAAATCCAAGACCAACACGTGCGGAGGCAACCGATGTTGCAAATGCTGTCCTTGATGGAACCGATGCAGTGATGTTAAGTAGTGAAACATCAGTTGGCGAATTCCCCATCGAAGCAGTCAAAGTAATGAACAGAATAATACAAGCAATCGAAACGCAATATAATTTTTACGGACCTGTTTTTGACTCCAACTTGAAATTAAGAGATGAGGTCGATGCAATAGGAAGAGCCGCTTGTCTTCTTGCCCAACAATTAAATGCAAAAGCGATTGTAACTATAACTCACACTGGAGCAACGGCGAAATCAATTGCAAAATACAGACCTGCGGTTCCAATAATTGCCCTTACAGACAATGATGAAGTTGTAAAACTTTTGAATCTTGTATGGGGAGTGACTGGAATTAAACTCAAAGAAATTTCAGAAACGGATAAAACGATAGAAAACGCAAAGATTCAATTAAGGGAAAGTGGAATTTTGGAAAGCGGAGACTTAATAATAATGACAGCTGGAATTCCACTATTCCAACGAGGTTCAACGAATATGATAAAAGTCGAACGAATTTAAAACAAAAATTTCGTTTAAAAATATGACGGAAAAAGAAATTGCCGTAGTTTTGGTAAGTGGAGGACTTGACTCCTGTGTTACAGCTGCCATCGCTAACTCCCTTGGTTATGAACTTGCTTTTCTTCATTTAAATTACGGTCAAAGAACAGAGCAAAGGGAGTTAAAAGCTTTTCATGATATAGCCGACTTCTACGGCGTCAAGAAGCGCCTTGTGATAAATATTGAACATTTGAAATTAATCGGCGGATCAAGTTTAACGGATGAAAATATACCTGTTGAAGAAGCGGATTTAAACCGAAAGGCGATCCCGACAAGCTATGTTCCCTTTAGAAATGCGAATATGCTTTCAATCGCTGTTTCATGGGCGGAGGTGATCGGTGCAACCAAAATTTTCATCGGTGCAGTTGAAGAGGATTCATCTGGATATCCAGACTGCAGAAAGGAATTTTATAAAGCTTTCAACGAGGTTATAAAATTAGGAACGAAAGCAGGTGTTGAAGGAAGACCCATTGAGATAGTAACACCAGTTATCGAGATGAAAAAAGTCGATATAGTCAAAAAAGGAATTGAACTTAAAGCACCCTTACACTTGACTTGGAGCTGTTATCAAAGGGAGGATGTCGCTTGCGGTGTTTGCGATAGTTGCGCTTTTAGATTAAGAGGATTTCAACTTGCAGGTGTAGATGATCCAATTCCTTACGAAGTTAAACCCGTTTACATATAAAAAGGTCTGGGCTCAACCCTGATTAACAGAGTTTCACCCAGACCCTTACAGCGATGAAGCAGGACCTCCCCCCAGAGGTCCTCGCTCCAGAAATGAATTAACTTTTCACTTAAGAATATAATATTTGATTATGGTCACTTTCTTTGATGGAAATCACAAATTTTGAGATATTTTGGCAAGGTTTTTGTAGATATGCTTATACATCATTGAGGTATTTTCGCAAGAATTGGCCCGTGTATGAGTTTGGATTTTGAGCGATTTCCTCTGGGGTTCCAACCGCAACTATATAACCACCTCTATCTCCTGCGTCAGGTCCAAGGTCAATTATCCAGTCGGCACACTTTATCACATCCATGTTATGTTCAATCACGATGATCGAATGTCCCGCATCAAGAAGTGCATTAAACGCTTTTAAAAGTTTAGCGATATCATCAAAATGGAGCCCCGTCGTTGGCTCATCAAAAATAAACAATGTATGTGGACTCGTTTCAGAAGCGAGAAGATGCGCCGAAAGCTTAACACGTTGTGCTTCCCCACCAGATAAGGTATTTGCAGGTTGTCCAAGCTTAATATATCCAAGCCCAACCGCATCAAGAACCTTCAACCTCTCAACAACTTTTTTATGCCCTTTAAAGAATTCAATCGCCTCAGTAACGGTCATATTTAAAACATCGCTTATATTTTTCCCCTTATACTCCACCTCGAGTATTTCACTCTTATATCTTTTTCCATTGCATGAGTCACAGGGAAGATAAATATCGGCAAGAAATTGCATCTCAATTTTAACAAAACCATCACCTTCGCATGTTTCACACCTTCCACCCGGAATGTTAAATGAAAAATGTCCCGGCGTATATCCCCTAGCTTTTGCAAGGTAAGTTGAAGCAAAAATCTCTCTTATACCATCGAATGCCTTAACATATGTAACTGGATTTGAGCGCGGTGTTTTTCCGATTGGAGATTGATCGACCATCTCAACCGCGTCAATTAACTCATGTCCCTCTATTTCATCAAATTCACCTATTTTCCCTTCGTAAGTTCCGTCTTTCAATTTTTTCAAAGCTGCATAAAGCACATCATGAACAAGGGTGCTTTTCCCCGAGCCACTTACACCTGTGACACAAACAAAAACATTTAAAGGAAACTCAACATCTATATTCTTTAAATTATGTTCCCTTGCTCCACGAACTATTATTGAATTTCCCTTTTTCGGCTTTCTTCTTTGCTTAGGTACTGGGATCTTCAACTGTCCGCTTAGATATTTACCTGTCAGCGAATTTTCATCTTTAAGCAAATCTTCATATTTACCCTGAAAAACCACTCTCCCGCCATTTTCCCCTGCCCCGGGTCCAAGATCAACTATATAATCAGCTGATTCGATAACTTCCCTATCATGCTCAACAACTATAACCGTGTTTCCATTTTCTTTCAGTGATTTCAAAATTTTTATAAGACGATGCGTGTCCCGTGGATGTAAACCAATGCTCGGCTCATCAAGGATATAAAGAGTTCCAACAAGTGAAGAACCAAGCGCAGTTGCAAGATTTATTCTCTGTGCTTCACCGCCCGATAGAGTATTTGATAATCTATTAAGCGTTAAGTACCCAAGCCCGACATCATAAAGATACCTTAGCCTACGATTTATCTCCGAAAGTATACTTGCAGAGATTGTTCTTTCGTATTCAGTTAACTCAATATTTTGAAAGAAGAAGTACGCCTCTTCTATCGACATCCGAACGATATCATAAATTGTTTTTCCAGCAATCTTAACATTCAACGCCTCCTTTCTAAGCCTCGAACCACCGCAGAGATCGCATGTTGTATATCCTCTGTATCTTGAAAGCATCACCCTATAGTGAACCTTATATGAGTTCTCCTCGAGCAGTTTAAAAAATCCATCGATACCCTCAAATCCATCGTACCCATTTTTTATAATTTCGATATGCTCAGGGCTTAAATCCTTAAAGGGCACATCGATCGGGATGCCAATTTTCTTTGCGACGCGCAGTAAATCTTTTTGAAACCATGAAAATTTTTCGCTTCTCCACGGATAGATTGCTCCATCCTTTATACTTTTTGTTTTGTCCGGAACAAGCGCGTCCCAATCAATTCCATATGCTCTGCCAAATCCTTGACACTTAGGGCAAGCCCCGTAAGGATTATTGAAGGAAAAAAGTCTCGGCTCCGGCTCTTCATATTCTATTTTGCAATACGCACATTCAAAATGTTCACTAAATTTCATAATCTCACCCGAGTCAAGAACTTTGACAACAAGATAACCTCGCCCTTCGTTGAAGCCCATTTCAACTGAATCAAACAATCTTGCTTCATCAATATCAGAACGAACTACAAGACGGTCAACAAGGACATAAATTTCTTCCCTTTTAAGCTTTTTAAAATCAATTTTTTCATTTAAATCGATGAGCTCATCGTTAACAAAAATACGGTAAAAACCTTTCTCCTTAAGCGCTTCTAACTCATCTTCAATGGTATGTCCCTTATGGACATGTAATGGGAAAAGAATATAAATTTTGCTTCCCTCAGGAAGTTGTTTTATTCTCTCTACAACAAAACCCGGCGTATCTTTCTGAACGAGATTTCCACACCTTGAACAATAAGTTTTTCCTACCCTTGCGAACAAGAGACGAAGATAATCGTAAATTTCTGTCATCGTTCCAACGGTTGAGCGTGGATTACGCCCCGTTGATTTCTGGTCAATTGCAATAGCGGGAGCAATCCCCTCAATCAAGTCAACATCAGGCTTATCCATTCTTTCAAGAAATTGTCTCGCGTATGCCGATAAACTTTCAACATATCTTCTTTGTCCCTCCGCATAAATTGTATCAAATGCAAGGCTTGACTTCCCAGAGCCACTTACACCTGTAAAAACAATGAGTTTATTCTTGGGGAGTTCAAGATCTATATTTTTAAGATTATGAACGCGAGCGCCTTTAATTATGATTTTTTCATTCTCCACGGCTTTCAAACGCAATGCAATTTTTTCCCTTGAAAGTTTTGATTTAATTTAAAGCAAATTAAAAAATCAAACAAGTTCTAAGAAACTTCAAACTCCCGCCTGCGTCTAATTATTAAAACAAAAATTAAAAGCCATTTATGAAAATTTCAAACAAAGGGCTAATTGTAATTATAATTGTCGCAATTATTGGGCTTTCCCTTCCCAAATTGAAATCAATTTTCGCAGATAAAAAAACTGTAAATAGAAACCCCGGGTTCGCACCTGAGTTCACCGCAAAAGCATACATAGCAAAACCACAAAAACTTGAAAATAAAATTAAAGTAACTGGAACAATCCTTGCCAATGAGGAAGTGGAAATAAGAAGTGAAATTTCAGGAAAGGTTGAAAAGATATTCTTTAGCGAGGGGGGAAGGGTTAAAAAGGGTGATATACTTGTTAAGGTTGACGATTCTGAACTTCAGGCACAGCTTTTAAAAACCCAATATCAAAAGAAATTAGCCGAAGAAAAAGAGTATAGACAAAGAATGCTTCTTGAAAAAGAGGCAATAAGTAAACAAGAGTACGATGTTGCTTTAACCGAGCTTAATACACTTGAGGCAGAAATTCAACTTATCAAGGCAAGGATAGCTAAAACCGAGATAAGAGCTCCTTTTGACGGGGTTATAGGTTTAAGGTATGTAAGTGAAGGAAGTTATATTTCACCAGCGACGAAAATTTCTACCTTGCAGGATATCGATACTTTAAAAATTGAGTTTTCCATTCCTGAAAAATATATTAAATCTGTAAATGTCGGTGATAAAATTGACTTCAAAATTCAAGGCTCAGATAAAACCTATAGAGCGGTCATTTACGCAGTTGACCCAAAGATAGACCCGACAACCAGAACCCTTCAAGTTCGTGCGATCTTCCCGAATAAAAATTATGAAGTTCTGCCTGGCTCATTTGCCGAAATTGAAGTTATACTTGAGGAAATACCCAATGCAATTTTAATACCTGCTGAGGCTATAATTCCGAGCACTGAGGGAACCAGTGTCTTCATCTACAATAATGGGATAGCGCTTGAAAGAAAAGTTGAAACTGGAATCAGAACCGAAAGGTTTATACAAGTAAAATCTGGCCTCAAACCTGGCGACACCGTTCTTACAACAGGTCTTTTACAATTAAAATCTGGATTTAAAGTTAAAATCAGTGAAATTGAATAAAATTTAAATTGGAGATAGAGCTATGGGGCTTTCATCACTAAGTATAAGGCGCCCAGTTTTGTCAATTGTTATGTCTCTTG
>NZ_CZVS01000018.1:0-8400 GCF_001535985.1 Candidatus Kryptonium thompsonii
TCTCTTCAGATAATGGCTCTTGCAAGATATTTATTTGATACCGAGGATGCTTTGATAAGAATTGATATGTCTGAGTATATGGAGAAATTTAATGTCTCCAGATTGATCGGTGCTCCTCCTGGATACGTGGGATATGAAGAAGGTGGGCAATTGACAGAGAAGGTGAGGAGGAAACCTTATTCGGTTGTTTTGTTTGATGAAATTGAAAAGGCGCACCCCGATGTCTTCAACATTTTGCTCCAGGTTCTTGATGATGGTCAACTTACGGATAGCCTTGGTAGAAGGGTTGACTTCAGAAATACAATTATAATTATGACTTCAAATATTGGAACAAGGGACATAAGAATTACAGGTGGAATTGGTTTCGGAGTAGGTGAAACGCCGAAGGATAGATTTGAGGCTATGAAAGCTACAATTGAAGAAGCGGTCAGGCGCGTGTTTAGCCCAGAATTTTTGAACCGAATTGATGAGATAATTATATTCAAACCGCTTGAAATGGAGCATATTGTTCAAATTGTTGATATTGCGGTTCAGGATATAATGAAACGCTTGAAGACAATGAATATGTCGCTTGAACTTACAAAAAGTGCAAAAGAGTTTCTCGCTGAAAAAGGTTATGACCCCGCTTTCGGAGCGCGACCATTAAAGAGGGCTGTGCAAAAATATCTTGAAGAGCCATTATCTGAAGAGATATTAAAAGGTAGGTTTACATCTGGAAGTGTAATTAAGGTTAAATTGTCAAAGAATCGTGATGAACTTGTATTTTATGAGGCTGGCAAACAAAAGGATGAGCCCGAAGAGCTTACTGAGGAGGAGAAGTGATTTAAAATAAAATCTGTTCATCATGCAGTTTTCTTCGATTTCGAGTGAGGAGGTTCTAAAAATTTTCAAAGAGACGGGGGCGCTTCTTGAAGGTCATTTTCTTCTGAGTTCTGGCTTGCACAGCCCGCGCTATTTCCAGTGTGCGAAAGTTTTGCAGTATCCGGAATATTCTGAACTTTTGTGCAGGCAAATAGCAAGGCATTTTTATACAAGTGAGATTGAACTTGTGGTTTCTCCTGCCATAGGTGGTATAATTGTGGGTTATGAGGTCGCGCGCCAACTTGAGGCAAGAAATATATTTGCTGAAAGAGAGTCTGGGGTGATGAAATTGAGGCGTGGATTTGAGATAAAGTCTGGAGAAAGAGTACTTGTTTGTGAGGATGTCGTTACGACTGGTGGAAGTGTTTTTGAGGTCATAGAACTTGTTAAAAATGCAGGGGGTAAATTAATAGGTGTTGGATGCATAGTTGATAGAAGCGGTGGTAAGATTGATTTTGGAACGAGATTTGCGTCAGTTATAAAACTTGAAGTGCCAACCTTTAAACCTGAGGAATGCCCGTTGTGCAAAGAAGGAGTTGAGATAGAAAAACCCGGAAGCAGAGGGATATACTAAAAATTTTTAAGGGTTTTTATGCAAGGTGATAAGATAATGGGAAATATGAAACTGAAGAAAAGGAATATAATTTATCGTGGGAAGGTTTTCGATATAATCGTTGACGAACTTGAATATTTTGACTCGGGGAATCACACGATTCGCGAAGTTGTCGAACATCCCGGAGGCGCTGTCGTTCTTGGCGTTCTGCCTGATAATAGAATTATTTTGATAAAGCAATATCGTTATCCAATTGATAAATTTATTTACGAGTTGCCAGCAGGTAAACTTGATTACGGTGAGGATCCAAAAGTTTGTGCTATAAGAGAACTTGAGGAAGAGACAGGATTTAAACCTGGCAAAGTTGAGCTTTTAACTTACATTTATACAAGTCCGGGATTTTGCAGTGAGAAACTTTACATTTATCTTGCTGAAGACTTGCAAAAGCGCAAGCAAAACCTTGAAGAAGGTGAGCTTTTATCCATTGAGTTTAAATCAATAGACGAAGCTGTTGAAATGGTGCTGAAAGGTGAAATAGTAGATGCTAAGTCAATAGCTGGCATAATGATAGGTGAAAAAATCTTGAAACAGCGATGGGGGATGAAATAAAAAACGGAAATAGGCAATTTAATGTTGAGATGAAAAAGTGTATCTTTAAAGGATGCCAAGGTGAACTTGAGGAGATAAGTTATTATGAGAGAAATAATTGGATAACGGTTGAATATCAATGTAAAAAGTGCAAAAGGAAATTTACTGTTAAGATAGAAACATAAGTTTGGGGATGAAGCCGACGGTTGTCATAAGCGCCTGCCTTGATGGATTTGCATATAGATATGACGGGGCTACAGTTAACGATGAAATTATCAATAGGTTGAAATCACTTTTTAACTTAATTCATGTCTGCCCTGAATTTGAGATAGGGCTTGGGGTTCCGAGAAAAACGATAAAATTGCATAAAATTGGCAATCAAGTCAGAGCAATTCAAGATGAAACAGGGGTTGATTTAACTTCGGAACTTGAGGGATTTGCACATAGTTTTTTGGAAAAACTTAGCGAAGTTCACGGCTTCATTTTAAAGGCGAAATCACCAAGTTGTGGGGTAGGAAGTACAAAAGTTTACAAAGATGGCAATCTTTACGGTAAAACATATGGGGTTTTCGCGCGGTATGTGAAAGAAAATTTGCCTTATATACCTTTGATTGATGAGGGAAAGTTAAGGGATAAAGAATTGATGTGGGAATTTCTTGCGAAAGTTTTTACACTTTTTAGGTTTGAAAGCGCTAAGTCTGATATAAATAGTTTGAGTAATTTTCACAGCAGGCACAAGTATCTTTTTATGGGCATTTCACAAAAGCATCTTAAAGAACTCGACAAGATAATCGCCGAGCATAAACCAGGTAAGTTTGATGAGGCGGTTAAAAAGTATGAGATGACTTTTAAAGATTTGATGAGACATGGTTTTAAAAAGACAAATTTAGTCAACTCGATCGTTCATATTTTCGGGCATATTTCTGAGAATCTTACGCGCAAAGAGAAATCATATTTTTTAGATTTGGTTGACAAGTTCAGAGCGGGGAAAGTTGATTTTGTGAATTTGGTGGAAGTATTAAGGGTTTATGCTACAAGGTTTGAAAATGATTATTTACTCCATCAATATTTTCTTGCGCCTTTTCCTGAGATTTAATGGGAAATTTAAACAGGGGGAGTGGGCGGTAGAGGATTCGAACCTCTGACCTCTTGCATGTCAAGCAAGCGCTCTAACCAGGCTGAGCTAACCGCCCAATTTCTGTTTTTAATATAAAAATTTTTATCGTTAAAAACAAGTTTAACTGTGAATCAAAAAAACACGGACAAGGTCACTTTGATAAGTTTAAATTCTTGAACTTGATAAATTTTTTTTCGTTTATTAAATTTTTTCGTGTTGAAAAAAATACTAAGGAGCACTATGAAAGTTGCTCACACTTTAACACTACTTTTTTTAATTAGTCTTTCTTTATTTTCTCAGGAAAGGGGTATAGGGTTAAAGGGCGAAGGGGAAAAACCAAGTTTACAGAGTTTTTATCGGGAATCGTGGGCGATTGTCATTGGTATTGACAATTATTTGTATGCTCCGAAGTTGAGATATGCCGTCAGGGATGCAAAAGAGGTTGCAAATGTTTTGATTGAGAATTTTGGTTTCAAAAGTGAGAATGTAATTCAGCTTTATGATAAAGATGCGACGAAGGAGGGGATAATGAGAGCATTTGACAGGATAAGGCAACTTGCAAGGGAGGATGACAGGGTTCTTGTTTTTTACGCTGGACATGGGATAACAATTCCGCTACCTGATGGTAGAGAGAAGGGGTACATTTTGCCTTATGATGGTTCACAAAGTGAGCTTATAACAAGTGCGATATCGACAGAGCAGTTGAATGAGATAAGTCAATTGATAAGGGCAAAGCATTTGTTTTTTGTCATGGATGCTTGTTATGGTGGTTTGATATTCGCAAGGGCACAACCTTTAAGTTTGGAGGCGGTTGAGTATGTCAAGGTGATAACTACGAGGAAAGCGAGGAAAGCTTTGACAGCAGGGGGTAGGGATCAAGCAGTTCTTGACACGGGTCCCGGAGGGCATAGTGTTTTCACATTTTATTTTATTGATGCATTAAAGAATATGGCGGCGGATTTGAACAGGGATGGAATGGTTACTACATATGAGTTGAATGAGTATGTTGCACCGAGAGTTACAGCTGAGTCTGGGAAGATGCAGACGCCTGAGTATGGTATACTTGCTGGGGATATGGGAGGTGATTTTGTTTTTATACCTGTTGAGGCTTTGGTGTTTGATGTAGATGTTGAGATAGTTTCAGAGCCTGTTGGTGCAGATGTTATGGTTGGGGGAAATTTTGTTGGTAAGACGCCTATTTCTTTGAAGTTGAAACCTGGGGATTATTCAGTTGAGATTTCAAAGTCTGGATATAAGAAGAAGGTGGAGAGTATAAGTGTTAAGCGTGGGGAGAACAAGTTCAATTTTAAGTTGGATGAGTTTCTTGTTGATTTGAATATAGTTTCATCTTCAAAGAGTGGAACTGTTTATATTGATGGATTGATGGTTGGGAGCCTTAAAGATGGGAAGTTAAGTGCGAAGGTGAAGCCAGGAAGAAGGGTTATAAAGGTTGAAGGCGTTGAGGAAAGCGGTGAAGTTGTTGCCGATGTTCCTGAGGTTGAAAGTTTCCCCGTTTTTGTTGACGTTGTTTTAAAGCCGAGTAAATTGACAATTGTTTCAAATGTGGATGAAGCGGATGTTTATGTTGATAATGAGATGGTTGGTAAGGTTAGAGATAACAAGTTTACACTTGATTTGAAGCCAGGTAAACATTTAGTTGAGTTGAGGAAGGAGAAGTATGCTTCTGTGAGCAAGGAGGTTTCAATTTCAGCTGGGGAGGTTAAGGAGGAGAGGTTTGAACTTTCAAGATCTGTTTTTTCGGTTGCGGTGAGGGTTGAGCCAAGTGATGCAAAGGTTTACGCAAATAAAAAATTGATTGGGACAGGTTCTTTTACGACAGATGTTGGGGCAGGCAAAGTTAATTTCTATGTTGAAAGAGAAGGTTATGAATCGTTGGAAAGAGAGGTTGTTGTAGACAGAGATAATTTAAATCTTGAATTTATTCTGAAACCGATCACAGCTAAAGTTAAGATAGAGACTGAACCGTCCGAGGTAATTATTCTCGTTGATGGTAACAAGGTAGGTGTGACGCCTGTGACTTTTAATTTGGCTTATGGGACGCATGAGATTCAGTTGATGAAATCGGGATACAAAGGGGAGAAGTTGACCATTGATGTTAGGAGAAGCGAGATGATAACTAAGACGGTAAGGCTTGAGGAGACGCCTGAGATGAAGGCTATGCGAATTTATAGGTCAAAGGTAAGTTTGAAGAATAATTTAACTTACATTGGGGCTGGTTTTACAGTTATCTCAGCTGGTGTTGCAGTGGCGTTTCATATAAAATCGGAGGATATTTACAGCAAATATCAAGCTGCAACTGAGGTTGAAAAAATTCAAGATTACAAGAAAAGGTATAAAAATATCGTGACTTGGAGGAATGTGATGATTGGTGTCAGTTCGGTATTTGCTGGGTTCACTGCATACAACTTCTTTAGAAAGGTAAGTTATGACGATATCTATCGTGAGGTAAAAAGTAAAGAGGTTTCAATGGAGTTGAGATATTATGAATACATTGGTGTAGTTCCAGTGGCAAGTTTCAGGTTTAGGTTTTAATTCACAAGGGGGTACTCACCCCTTGCCCCTCTCTATAAATAGAGAGGGGAGATTAAAAAATAAGTTTTTGACTCACCCCCTACCCCCTCTCTAATTTTAGAGAGGGGATATAGAAAAATGAGTTTTGACTCATCCCTTACCCCTCTCTATAAAATAGGGAGGGGAAGTTAGGAAGGGGTGAGTTAAATTTCAAAATAAAAATGCGATGGGAAGATGAGGTTAAAATTTTATCTAGTTTTGATTTTGACATTTTTCTTCTTTTCGTCCTGTACAAGGGAGTTTAATAATCCGCTTGATCCTGAAAGTCTTGCTTATACTCCACCATCTGTTGAGATTGTCAAACCCTTTGAAAATGAGACGATAAGTTCAACTGCTGTGACGATAATGTGGGTTGGGAATAAGCCTGAAGCGAATGAGTATAGGTTCAGGCTGGTGGATTATTCTGATTGGTCTGAATGGACGACGGCAACATCTGCCTCATTTGATTATCTTGATGATGCTGAGTATACATTTGAAATTGAAGTTAGATACAAGGGGCATACTGATGTTAGAAAGTTTTCAAGAAAGTTTAAGGTTGATGCTATTAATGGTCCGACTTTAAAGTTTTACAAGCTTAAGAACATTGTTAATTTGGGAGGTGAGTTTTATGTTTCAGTTTGGGTTGAGGAGGTCATTAATTTTAAAAGTGTTCAATTTGAAGTTAAATTTGACAAGGATAAGTTAAGTCTTTTATCAGTTCAAAAGGGGAATTATGTCGTTAGTAGGGGGCTTGATCAAATAGTTGTTCCTGATTTTTCGCTTCAAAAGGTATTGGATGAGGTTAACAATAGTGGGAAGATAGGCATTTCAACTGGGGTTCTTGCGACATCTGGAGCTGGACCTGTTTCTTTAAATGGGAGTGGTGAGATAATAAAGTTGAAATTTAGAGCGAAGGGGGGTGGGGATAGTTATCTTAAATTTGAAAATATAACGATGCTTAATTCCAATGGTGATGTGATACTCATTAATCCGCCAGATATGGCATATGTTAAGGTGATGTGATGATATAAAGCAAGAAAAAATCACTGTAACTGCAAATGAAAACAAAACTTGAAGTGAAAATGAGAAAGTTAAGTTTTATTCTTTTATTTGCGGTTGTTTCTTCAATTTACTCACAGAGTTTGGAGAATTTGAAGGGAGGGGTTAACACTTTTGGGTTTCAACCAAATATGGGTCAGGTTGGAGATTTTGATGGCAAGAGGGTGGATGATGTTTTGTTTTTTACAAGGCATAGTGGGATTGATTTGTATGTTAGGGGAAGTGGTGTAAGTTATGTTATAAGGGATGTTAAGAGTACATTTCTTGACAGAGTCTTACATGAGAGGGGAAGGGCACTTAGTAAGGTGCCATCATTTGAGAGGGAAATTAAGCAAGACACAATGATATGGGCAAGGGTTGATTTGGAAATTGTTGATGGAAAGATAAGTGAAGGTAGGATAGAGTATTCAGAGCCGATGAGTGGATATACAAATTATTATCTTGCACATTGTCCAGAGGGAGTTTTGTTTGTTCCAAGTTATAGGGTTGTGAGGATAAGGGAGGTTTATCCTGGAATAGATTGGGTATGGAGGATTGGTGAGGATGGAGTCTTGCATCATGAGTTTGAGGTAAGAGAGAATGGGAATGTTTCAAGAATTAAACTTGAAGTAAAGTGGGCAGATATTAAGTTAAGTGATGATGGTAAAAGATTAAGATTATCAACGCCAGTAGGGGAGATTGAGGATGGGGAGATTGTTGGTTATGATGATAGGGGTAAAGTTAAGTTAAGTTATGTTGTTGACGAGGGTAAATTTGTGTCGTTTAAGGTTGAGGGGGGATATAAAGGTAGATTAACAATAGATCCACCGCTTGCAAGGCTTTGGGCTACTTATTATGGTGGAATTGGTGATGATGTTGGCACTTCAATTACTAGTGATGGTTCAGGTAATATATTTTTGACGGGATACACTGAGTCGGCTGATTTTCCAACGCATAATCCAGGTGGTGGTGCTTATTATCAGGGGTCATATGAAGCGGGGGGTAATGTTTTTATTTTAAAGTTTACAAATTCAGGTGTAAGGCTTTGGGCTACTTATTATGGGGGAAGTGATTATGATTACGTTTCTTCAATCACCACTGATGGTTCAGATAATATATTTTTGACAGGAAGGACTGGGTCAACTAATTTTCCAACATATAATCCAGGTGGGGGTGCTTATTATCAGAGACTTGCAGGATTAGAGGATGCATTTATTTTAAAGTTTACAAATTTAGGTGTAAGGCTTTGGGCTACTTATTATGGTGGAATTGGTGATGATGTTGGCACTTCAATTACTAGTGATGGTTCAGGTAATATATTTTTGACGGGATACACTGAGTCGGCTGATTTTCCAACGCATAATCCAGGTGGTGGTGCTTATTATCAGGGGTCATATGAAGCGGGGGGTAATGTTTTTATTTTAAAGTTTACAAATTCAGGTGTAAGGCTTTGGGCTACTTATTATGGAGGAAATTATGAGGATATTGGTTCTTCAATTACCACTGATGGTTCAGATAATATATTTTTGACAGGAATAACTTGGTCAACTAATTTTCCAACATATAATCCAGGTGGAGGTGCTTATTATCAGGGGTCAAATGCAGGACAATATGATATTTTTATTTTAAAGTTTACAAATTCAGGTGTAAGGCTTTGGGCTACTTATTATGG